>JAJPYV010000321.1 GCA_021204735.1 Prevotella sp. | reverse complement strand
ATTGCTGCCATGACATTCATGCAATATGTGAACTTTATTAATCATCGTCCAATTGCGCAGATAAAATATTCGCTAATTTAATTCAACCAACAGGTCATTATAGCAACTATACATATCAGAATTACTGTCATATTTGCAAGTAGCGAAAAACAAGGCTACATTCAGATTGCTTGTCAAATCAAGTATAGATGTTTTCAACCCGTAATGTTGTGCTAAACCCTCTTCATCTACATAATAGTCATTAGGTCTAAAAAAGCCAGTTACTATGGGATGACTATTTAGCATACGTTTAAAAATGGTCAACCTCATCCTCTCAACGAATATCTCTGCTTCAGATGGATTATTTCTATAAATACTAGGAAGACAAGGGGCAAACTCTTTATTCTGCCCTCTATATAGGAAATGAAGTCCACCAGGAGTAATTGGCATAAGGTATTTTCCGTTTCCAGTTCCAGAATTAATAATCTCAAATTTCCCTATATAACTATGGACGGTTCCTACCCAGTCAAGAGGAAACTTACCTTCATTTAATGCTTTGTTTATATACTGAATCACTTCATATAGAGTCATGAATCAAATAAGTTTTAATACATTATAAACGTATGTTCCTATCTGCAAAGTTTTTCACAAGAGCATAAACTTGAATCTTTGAACAATCGTTCTTGCGAATAATTCCATTTTAAGATCTTGGAAAATATTAGTATTGTATTTATTGATAAATAAAGTTCTTTAGAAGCTGTTTTCATAGAATATGTATCTGAAAACGAGAAATTGCACTCTTTATAGCATTTATTAATGATGTATTCATAGTTAAAGGACATACTTCTTCAATAAAGGAATCTTTAATAAGAAATGTGTCGTTGCGATAGATAATAATGTGAATAACAGGCCCAATCCTATCCAGTTATAGAATGGTACAACTACACTTGCATCAACTTTAAGGATTTTGTATGCTATATTTATAAAAACCAAATGAACGATATAAACGCCGAAACAGTAAGGAACTAATTTGTTTGCCAGCCTGCTATTAACATTGAATGATTTAAACATTAGGAATATTGCGGCTGCCATAACTATTACCAAGGGATCTGAATATCCATACGAACCAAGCCCATTATAGCATTTCCAGATGATTATGCATACACATGCGAGAATAATAAAAGATAATATCCACTTGTTCTTATATAAAGGAGATGATGCTCTCCAGTGTAAATAATAGCCCAATATATAAATGAATATATAGGGACTCGATATTATCATATATCCTTTTAGAGGCAAGCCAATCTTTTCAATTGTAGGCATTAATGATGACAAAACAAATAATACACATAGTATGATTTTTAATTCTGTATTAGTGGCTTTAACAACGAAAGGTTTTATAAGTGGTGTTATCAGATATAAGCCGGGCAACATATATAGATACCACATGTGGT
Source organism: Prevotella sp. (assembly GCA_021204735.1). Classification (GTDB taxonomy): domain Bacteria; phylum Bacteroidota; class Bacteroidia; order Bacteroidales; family Bacteroidaceae; genus Prevotella. Next base: position 7,330 of record JAJPYV010000321.1, on the reverse strand, counting down.
TCCATGAATGACCTGTAACCCAATTTAGTAATGTATCAGTTATAAAGTGTTTGACATTTAAAGAATTACCCCCCCCTATAGTCGGGAATCCAAGTTCCATCGCACTCATGGGCAAGGCAAATACTATCAAGACTAATAGAATTCTGCGAACATACTTCCATAAAGATTTATAACTCGTATCTTTAGCTGGATTAAGGAACAATACGCCGGATATCATTACAAATAGCGGCACTGAAAATTGCAAAACACATACATAAAAAAACAAAAGTACCTTGTCCATAAAAGCAAGTACTTCCCTATCAGTAATGGATGAACTGGTATGTAAGAATACTACACTTAATGCCGCAAGTACTCTCAATCCGTTGAGATATGTTATTTTCATTCGTAATTTCTTTTATAGTTCGTATGAAAACAATTATCTAAAACTATACGAGGAGTTAAAGAAAAGGAGTTTTTCTACTGAAATATGATAATGGATTGGTTATATTAATGATTAATGGTAGACCCTTGTGTCATGGGGGGGGTAACAAAAATCACACAATCCATCTTGCCATAAACGTGGAAATTACCACTACTTTTTTATAGCCAATCTAAATCAATGTTGATGAACATGGTTTTGCTGCTTCTGCTAATGGCGCAAATGTCGGCATTATTTTATCTGGTCAGGGGTTGTCTTTGGTAAAGGTATAATGCTATAGTCTTAGTAGCAACCTTGAGTGCTTACTCACTATAAATATAATTCTGGAGAAACTACTAATTTTCGTTTAAAGCATTCTTTAAATGCTCGCCGGTAATTATTCCCTTCCTATATTCTAAGACGTTCGCTCTCATTTTCATATAATCACCTTTAGCTATATTCAATGATGACAATTGATATAATGAATCCACACATAACCCTAACCCATATTTTTCAACATAAAAAGCAATTGCAGATTCTTTCCATACTATTAGAGGTATGCCAGCAGCCAAATATAAGGAAAACTTATGAGGGCAGTTATATTTTAGATATTCGCCAAATTTACCTATACAAGTCTCTATAGAGTCTCCATCCCAAACTAATCCGAAAGACCCGTCTAAATTCTCTATTAATTTATTAGGATGATATTGTCCTTTATATAATATTGAATCATTACTAATGCCTGAATAACTTATGCCATATAAGTTGAATTTACATCCTTTAATCTCTGAAAGTTTATAGACATAGCCGCATTTCTTTTTTATTAAGTTACCTGCTATTATAACATGTAATTTCCCTTGAAAATCTATATCTATAGGCCCTTTACTATATAAATAATCGAAAGGTCCCAGAATTGAATAGTTGCCACGCCCACCATTATTAGTCAATACTTGTTTCATCTTGTCATTGTGGCAAACCACTTTATCGATGCAGTTAAACAATTTGATTTCTTTTTGAAGGTTTCTACGTGTTATATATTCACTTCTTAAGCTTACAACGTCATGAATCAATAATATAGTCTTGTAATGCTTTAACAACCGCCCAGTTTGCAAGAATCTTATTATTATTTGATTAACTATTGCAGGATAATAAGGATACTGTATAAAAATATTATCTCCTCTACCAGCTTCAATAATGCCTCTAAGACAACCTATAATTATGCGACAAAAAATAATAAATTTATGGCTTTTACTTCTAAACAATGGGATATGTTTATATCCACAATCTTTCAGTATTCTTACTGTATCAATTCGAGCTTTATTGCCTGCAGTGAAATCTCTTCTACCGGCATCTTCGCATAATACTACGTTCTTTAAATAAATATCTTCTTAATGATATGTTATACTTGGATAATTAACACATGAATGCCTACATAAATAATTCTATGAAATCGAAATAAATAAACCAATGTCCTCTCAACAAAAAACATCTTGACTGTTTTTAGTCTGATACATAACTGGAAAAATCGTTCAACAGTTTCTTAAGCGTATCATCCATTGAATAAATTGGGTTCCAACCTATACCATATAGTTTATTCGCATCCATTAGAGTCGTAGATTCTATTCTATAGCCTATTTTTGCTATATCTTCTAATACATCAAATTTAAGGCCAATATTGTTTCCTGAAAGTTCTATCATTCTTAATGCTATATCACGGATGGAAATGGCATTGGCCATGTTTGTAATATTATATGCGTTGCCAGGCATTCCATTAGTAAGAATATACAAAAAAGCTGATGCCGCATCGTCTGCATCTAAATAACTCCGAACTGTTCCACCCATAGATTTTAATATGATGTCCCTATGTTCTACAATACAACGAGCGAACTCGGCAAAAAACCGAGGGTCATTATATTGGACTCCTTTGCCAAATGTCGAAGTGAGCCGACCAATAAACACATTCATTTTACATGTAGAAGCCATGGCAACACACATGGACTCGCACATACGCTTGCACTCAGCATAAATGTTGCGCAGAACCATTGTATTTAGCTGGCATGGCACGCCTTCCGGTATCAACTGTTCAGTGTTGACATTTCCATATATCTCATAAGTTGATACGAAACAGAATCCTTTTACGTAATGATGCTTTGAAAAATCAAGCAAGTTCTTTGTTCCATTATAAGCGGTTTCAAATACAAGCATGGGGTTTTTCAAATGTAACTTCGTTCCACCTGAGATTCCGGCACAATGTATTACATAATCTACTGTAGCGTTATATAATAATGGGAAAAGTATATCGCACTCAATAAAAGATATATCTTCGCGGTTTAGAATCGTCTTAAATACATCATCCTTTTTCGTTTTGTTCTTATAGAGGGCAATAATTTTGATACTGGAATTACAAACATCATTCAGTTCGCAGAGATAATGCACAATTCTTGATCCTATAAGTCCGGTAGATCCGCTCACAAGAATGGAAGAACCTTTAAACTTTGAAGCTAAATATTTACGTTGATTAGATTGTAATGAAACGTTCATTAAATGCCTCCATTCTCAGTTTTTTTGAAAAGATATTCAGCAAAATCAACATCTTTAAGTGTAGTTATTTTAAGATTGTTCGGACTACCCAAAGAGATTTTTACATCGACATTTCTATTAACAAATAGTTGGGATGTTCCTGTCATTGAAAGAAGCTCATCTTCAGAGTAGGAATCAATGACATCGCACATGAGATCCATTGTACATCCTTGAGGCGTTTGCGCCAAGAAAAGACTTTTTCTATCATAAGTAGAAGTTAGAAAGCCCGCTCTTGTAGAAGTATACGTTGTATCTGCTGATTGGATTGTGGCCATGGCTACACGGTGTAATTTGGTCTGTTCAATACAATCCAATATGATTTCTTTCGTAACGAATGGGCGAACTGCATCATGGGATAAAACAATGTCGTCGGCGTTAATGCCATGTTTTGCCTTAATATCATTTATTATACTGAGAAAAGACTGGATTCTTTCTTTCCCGCCTTCAACAATCCTAATACGCTTACGTTCTTCTTCGTTATAAAAATCTTCAATTAATTTCTCTGTATATTCTACCCACATGCCATTTACGGATATATAAATGAAGTCGCATTGCTTTATATCCATGAATGCATCAACCGTTCTAATTAGAACAGGCTTCCCGTTAAGTACTAAAAACTGTTTGGGCACATTGGTCCCTACTCTCGTACCTTTTCCTCCAGCTAAAATTCCAGCAAATATCATGTTTTCTACTGTTTTATGTCGCAATAATTTGCGACTGTTTAAAAGAATAAAGTTATTTATTAGAGAATAACCTTAAAAGCTATTGTTTGTCTAATGAATGATTATGTATTAATTCAGCATTCAATTCCTCCCTAATAGCGTTTTTGAATAAATTTCTTCTAACATGCATCGCACCCGTTCTTCACTAAACGTTTTTTTAGCGAATTCGGAAATCTTTTCTCTTTTAAAATGGTTGTAATTAGTTATTATATCTCGCATACTTGCTTTCAGTTGTTCAATATTAGAGTGGTCTACAATATAACCAAGGTTATTATTCCAATATGTTGTAGACAAACCTCCACATTCAGAAGCAATTACAGGTAGCCCGCAAGCCCAGGCTTCAATGATGGGAACTCCGAAAGTTTCTAATGTAGAGTAGCAAATCAAGCAATTTGAACTTGATATTAACTTTGCAACGTTATCTCTTGAAACTGTTCCTGTCAGTTTTACTTGAGATTCGAGTTGAAATCTACGGATTAAATCTTTTAGTCTTTTATATTCTTCTCCCTGTCCTACGATAAGCAATTTATATGAGTTGTCGCCATTAAAATTATATGCAAAAGCTTCAATTATCTTATCAAATTGTTTTACTCTAACAAGTCGTCCAACTGCAATAAATGTAAAAGTGCTGCTATGGATGGCACATTCATTGGGTGTAAAGGTATCATCTACTACATTCGGGACAACATGAATTTCCCTATTAATACTAAGAATCTCTAATATTTTCTGCTTTAATGGTTCTCCTACACAGATACAAGCATCGGCGTTTTTTACATATTTATAAAGACATTGTGTCTCATAAGCGGATAATCCGTTTCTTAGAACTTTTGTCCAATGTTCAGTGATGACGATTGATGTATGTTTGTTCTTTAAAGAAAGTATTATATCGGGATCTGTTATCATTGAAGGATAATGTACGTGAACGATATTCGGCGTACCATAATCTTTTTCGACCTTTTTTAGTAGGATTCTTAACACCCTTGACTTCAATATATGGATCTCTATTTTAAATCTTTCCGGGAAGTAAAACATTGAATAACAGCATACACGAATACCGTTTTCTTCCCAAGTGGAAAATCCCCACTTTCTTACTTTTTTATAGGGATGAAACACTGTTGCAAGATAGGTTACATCATGCCCTCCTTTGGCAAGCATTATGGCTTGCTCTAATTCAAATGAACCCCTCATGCGATTATTGAGTGCCGGATAGCCTCTTCCTATAACCCATATCTTCATCGCTTATTTTTTTAAATAACACCTATATTAAATGCCCAACAAACGTGTTCTTCTCTTTTTTCTATAGGGGGAATCTGCATATAATTCTTGCCATATAGTTGAATCATATATTGTTCGACATTTTCACAAATTGGCCATTCTCTCCCTTCAAATGGAACCATTTTCATTTTACAAAATGTGTTCCTGTCATGTATAGACCCAAAATAGTGCCAACGTCCTGCCGGTATACTAACTTGCTTGGTGTTGTTGTTTTTACATAATGAAAAGATTCTATCTGTTATTTTTGTCCATTTGTCTACTGACATAAAACTGCATAGAAATCCTATTACTAATCTTGACCGTGATATATTTTTGAGATCTTGGTCATATTCAACCGCTTTCATCATCAAATTACGATCTCTATAAAAGCGTCTGCACGATAAACATACTTTGAATGCGATGCATAAACTACCGTGCATCCATCTTAAAAACTTGTTGTCGGGGATGTTTTCAATAATAAATATATCCACATACGCTCCAGCTTCATTATCGTTTATCAAGTCTTCTTTTGTCTTTACTATCGTACCTTTTTTTCTAATCCTGCAAATATTCATTCCAAATTGCGCATTATCTATGGGAGTGTGAACCCAATATTTGTCTGCAAATATTTCCTTAAACTTTGAAACGAAAATTTTATATGACTCTCTTGGCATATTCAAATCGACATCATCATCCCAAGGTATAAAACCATGGTGCCTCACTGCTCCTAAAGCAGTACCACCTCCTAAGATGAAGGTAAGATTATATTTTAAGCATACAGCCAAAATATCATCTACGATCTCGAGTAAAACTACATGTAAATCATCTATTTGTTTTTGTGTTAAAACAATCAACCCCGAAGCTTTCACGTCTATATTTTTAAAGGAATATGCCTTGTATAATTTCTTTAAGTTCATATTGAATTCCCCGTAATGTATTCAAAAATAGTTACTTATATAATCTGGCCAAAAGAAGACAAATCTTTCAAGCCTTTTTTATATCTGCTTTTGCAAATTTCTTTTCCATGTATTTATGTCGAGCTGGGATCAAAACGACATATATAAATGATGAGAACTTAATTGCCCAAGATTTAGGGATTGCATGGCAAAAAGCACAATATAATTGACGAATCTTTTTTGATACTGGTTCCCACAATGGTTCATTAGCCCAAGGCGTTAATGATTTGTAGTATAAATAATCCTTTGTCAATGGATGCAGACAACCTCTCATCCAAGGACGCGCATCGAGATAAAAACAAGTCATAAAATGAACGATATATGGATCTGCCAATGCTTCATTGTATTCTGACTCACCATAATAGCAGGTAGGACAACGAAGTTGCATAAATTCTTTGTGTGTAAATGAATACATTAGTGAATAAACATTGTATTTCAAAGGCAAAAGCCCTATTCCACCATCCATTACGGCGTTCATTACTCCTTGTGCATTTACAGGAACATAGCCATGCATCATTTTTAAATAATCTATACATTTCTGTCCAATATTGTCATCTCTCCATTTTTTTAGATTAATCAAAACGACTCCTGAATTATAGTACATACCTTCTTTCGGTATATTTAATACTTCCCTCATTTTGGCACTATGCCCTTCATTTATCATTCGACAATAATCATTCCCAAGTTCTAAATTCCATAACTCGTCTATGGGGTGACGGATTACTAAATCACAATCCAACTGTATGACCTTATCAATATCTTCTGGCAGGAGATCGGCAGCAAAAAGCCTTGCAAAATCCACCATGTTTAGCATGCGGGGTATGTACAATGCTTTTCCTATCCAAGCTTTGATGTCGGGCATTGGAATATATTCTATCTTTCTTCCATGTTTTCCGGCCAATGAGTTTAGTTTATTCTTACTATCATCGCTTAATTTGTTCTCAATGAGAAAAACACGCAAATCTTTTGTATTTACTTGTTGTGTGTACAAACTTTCTAAAGCTACTGCGAAAATTTGTGCGAATTTATCGTCACTCAAAAAGAAGAAATTCATAATATTACTCCTTCCTATACTTAAAAAAGATATATCAGTTTTTACTTGTTAATTATGTTCAAAATGGAAGTATCAATATTTTATCCCCATATTTATTAGTCTTTTCCGAACAAATCCCTCGTGTACACCTTCTCCCTCACATCGTCCAAACACTTCTCGTAGCGGTTCACGATTATCGCTTGGCTTTGTTCTTTAAATGATTCCAAGTCATTCACCACCCTGCTCCCGAAGAACGTGCTGCCATCCTCCAACGTGGGCTCATAGATGATGACCGTGACGCCTTTGGCCTTGATGCGCTTCATCACGCCCTGTATGCTGCTCTGGCGGAAGTTGTCGGAGTGGGACTTCATGGTGAGGCGGTAGACGC
>JAJPYV010000059.1:5352-8769 GCA_021204735.1 Prevotella sp. | reverse complement strand
TATTGGGATGAGATTTACAGTCATCCTCGTATGTTGGGTGGTTTCATCTGGGAATGGGCAGATGAGGGCATCTACAAGAAACGTGATGACGGTAAGACTATGGTGGCATACGGTGGCGATTTTGGCGACTCTCCTAATCTCGGTGCATTCTGTATCAAGGGTATTGTAACGTCCGACTGTGAGCCAACTCCAAAGTACTATGAGGTTAAGGCTGTATATGCGCCTATCAAGTTGACGCTCGACGGTAACAAAATCAATGTGATTAAGAGGGATGAGTATTTCTCCCTTGATAATTGCAGACTCATATACGAACTGACCGAAAATGGAAAGGTTACGAAGAAGGGCGAATTAAAGGACTACACTGTCCCCGAATTGAAATATGACAATAACGCAGATGTCCGTCTGAACGTCTCTGTCGTGTTGGCAAATGCTACATCATGGGCAGACGAGGGTTATGAGATTGCAAGAGAGCAGTTTGCCATCAACGACCGTCTAACTTCTGCTTTCAAGGCAAAAGCCTTAAAGACAGGCAAGAAAGTTGACGTTGAGACTGCTGAAAAGTGGTTTGACATGGTGCACCCTCATTTCTTCCGTGCCCCTACCGACAATGACCGTGGTTTCGGCAATTGGATTGCAAAGGATTGGAAAAACCAGAAACTTGATACTGCAAAGGTGGTTGTTACAAAACCGATTTCCTCTGTGGTAAATGATGACAATACTGTAACAGTTACTGTTTCTACCGAAAGCAGATGTGTCAACGGCACGATTAAATCCGATTATACCTATATCATGGACGGTGAAGGCAATGTTGACTTTACCGCAATATACACACCAGAGGGAGAGCTCCCTCCACTGCCTTGCTTGGGCAATACTTTCGTTTTGCCGAAAACAGTAGCAAACGTCAGTTGGTATGGTATGGGACCGCTTGACAATTATCCTGACCGTTTGGAGGCTGCTTCTATAAATCGTTGGAGCAGTAGCGTTTCAGACCAATATGTGCATTATGCCCGTCCACAGGACAGTGGCAACCATGAGCAGGTTGCGGAGATAACATTAAGTGATGAGAATGGAAAGGATGTTTATACAATAACAGCAGAAGGTGGCGTGCCGTTCTCGTTCTCTGTACTTCCTTATTCTGTTGAACAGTTGTATAATACAAAGCACGATTGTGACCTCAATGTTGAGGACAATGTTTATCTTAATATAGATGCTGCCGTAATGGGCTTGGGAAACAGCAGTTGCGGTCCTGGGGTGCTTACAAAATACACCATTCCCCAAGAAAAACATGAGTTACATCTAAGGTTCAGCAAGAAATAAATGGAATCCTCAGGTTCTCAAAAAATGAAAAATCCATTATTATGAAAAAACAGATATTTTCGGCATTATTATTAATGTCTTTCGCAAGCAACTTATTTGCTCAAAGTGACGTTTACACCCAACGCCAATACCTTAGTGGTCATGGTTGTGATGACATGGTGCAATGGGATTTCTATTGTACAGGTGGCAACAATTCTGGTACTTGGACGAAAATCGGTGTCCCCTCATGTTGGGAATTGCAGGGTTTCGGCACTTACCAGTATGGCATGAAATTCTATGGGAAGGCGTTTCCTGACGGTATTGCTGACGAGAAAGGTATGTACAAATATGAGTTTACACTCCCGGAAGAGTGGCGCAACCACCACATTGACCTTGTTTTCGAGGCTTCCATGACCGATACAGAGGTGATGATAAACAAGCGTAAGGCAGGAACGATGCACCAAGGGGCATTCTATCGCATTACATACGATGTAACCGACCGTGTGAATTTCGGCAAGCTGACCAACCTTCTTGAGGTTACTGTGAGCAAAGAGAGTACCAACGAGGGTGTCAACTTAGCTGAAAGGCGCGCAGACTATTGGAATTTTGGTGGTATCTTCCGCCCCGTATTCATTGTTTGCAAACCTGCCATTAATATTGAGCGCACGGCTATTGATGCAACAGCTGACGGAAAGTTCAATGCATACGTTCTTGTCAACCACTCTTTAGATGGTGCGAAGGTGCACACGTTGATTAGTGATATGGACGGCAAGAAAGTGGCTGAGAACACAACGGATATTAGATCAGGCAGTGACCATGCTGATGTGAGTTTTGATGTTGACAGTCCTAAACTCTGGACTGCAGAGACCCCTAACCGATATCAAGTGGAGTTCTCTTTGATTGACAATAGTGGAAAGACACTCCATATCGAGAAAGATAAGTTTGGTTTCCGTACGATAGAGACCCGTGAGGGAGACGGATTGTACATCAATGGTAAGAAAGTGAATATCCGTGGTGCCAATCGACATAGTTTTTGGCCTGAAACTGGTAGGACACTCAGTAAGGAAAAGAACATTGCTGACGTAAAACTTATTAAGAGTATGAACATGAACTCTGTGCGCCTGTCCCACTATCCTGCTGACCCTGAATTTTATGATGCTTGCGACAGTCTTGGATTGTACGTAATGAGTGAGCTGAGTGGGTGGCATGGTCATCATGAGACTATCAACGGTCAGAAGCTCATCAAGGAGATGGTAACTCGTGATGTCAATCATCCATGCATAATATGGTGGAGCAACGGTAATGAACAGGGTTGGAATACAGAATTGGACGGCGAGTTCCATAAATGGGATATCCAGAAGCGTCCAGTTATTCATCCACAAGGTAATTTCAGTGGTTATGAGACGATGCACTACCGTTCATACGGAGAGAGTGAGGAGTATATGAGAAAGCCTGAGATTTTCATGCCAACCGAGTTCCTTCATGCTTTGTACGACGGTGGAGCAGGTGCCGGACTTTACGACTATTGGAAACTTATGCGCTCATGGCCACGCTGTGCCGGTGGTTTTATTTGGGCATACGCCGATGAGGGTGTTGTCAGAACTGATATGAATGGCATGATTGACAATGTAGGTAATTATGCCTGCGACGGTATTGTTGGTCCTCATCACGAGAAAGAAGGCAGTTATTACACTGTGAAGCAGGTTTGGTGCCCTGTACAAATTGATATGCCAGAGAATTTTGATGGTACTCTTAACGTTGAGAACAGATATAATTTCTTGTCGCTCGACAAATGTACATTTGATTATTCTTACGTAAGATATGAGGGCAACGACACGAAGATAGTTAAGAGCGGAACTGTGAATGGTTGTGATATTGCACCAGATTCAAAAGGTACTCTTTCTATCGCTGTCGCACCGGGTGATGCTGAGGCTCTCAAAATAACGGCAACTGACCAGTATGGTGAAGAGTTATTTACATGGGTTTTCAAGTTGAAAGATTCTTCAAAACTCTATACTGTTGCTTCAAAGGGCAGTAAACCCACGTATAATGACTATACCGTCAAGGCCAATAATGTTACTTATTCATTCTCAAAGACAGATGGCACGCTCACAGGCGTAA
>JAJPYV010000059.1:2576-5252 GCA_021204735.1 Prevotella sp. | reverse complement strand
GAGTGGCATATCGCTCCTGACGGTGGTGCACGGATTGTTTATACATACAATTTCAACGGTGTGGTTGACCTTATGGGTGTGATGTTCAACTTACCTGAAAATAGTGTGAAGAGTAAGGAATGGCTTGGTAACGGTCCTTATAGAGTTTGGCAAAACCGTCTGCACGGACCGCAATTAGGCATTTGGAGTAATGAATATAACGACCCGATACCAGGGGAGAGTTTCACTTATCCTGAGTTCAAGGGTTATTTCGCCGGCGTTCAGTGGATGAAACTCAATACAAGTACTGGGACAATAACAATAGAACCAGGAACAGACAAGGAATATGTCGGAGTCTATCAGCCTCGTGACGGGCGTGACCAACTGCTCTATACTCTGCCTGAAACAGGTATAAGTATTATGCAGGTAATCCCTGGCGTGCGCAATAAGGTTAATACTACCGACTTGAACGGTCCTTCCGCGCAACCAGTCTGGGCAAATGGCAGTTATACAGGTGAGGTAACACTGCATTTTGAATAACATTTGCAATGTGTGTGGGCATGATAAATTATGTTCCTACAATTAAAGTAATTTATTTTATATCAATAATATACCAATGAAAAAGATATTTTCGATAATATTCCTGTGTGCTCTTTGCACCGTTGCAAATTGCCAAACCGTTGCAACTGGCACACCGATATGGTACGACAATTTTAAATCACCGTCCGTTGATGCCAAACCGTGGAATTTCTGGTATTGGATGTACGGTTGTGTAACCGATGAGGGAATAAAAGCCGACCTCAACGCCATGCACGATGCCGGTATTGTGGGCTTTTTCCTTATGCCGATAAAGGACACGGACGACGGCAAGGACTATGCCGGTACTTCCCGACAGCTCTCTCCTGAATGGTGGAAACGCATGGATACTGTATTCTCTACCGCAGACAGTTTGGGTTTGCAGATGGGCATCCATTTTTGCGATGGTTTCGCCTTGGCTGGCGGTCCCTGGATAACTCCTGCGGAGTCAATGCAGAAAGTGGTGTGGAGCGATACCATCGTGAAAGGCGGAAAACAGGAGCTCTCATTGCCCCAACCTGTTTCATACGAGGATTATTATGAAGATATTGCTGTTTACGCATATCCTGCAGATTATGTAGATGACAGTAAACCAGTTTCATCGGTTGACTTACCATTAAGTTCTTCTGAACCTTGTGATATTGTTTTCAATTATGACAAACCGTTCACACTGCGCAACGTTAAAATCATTACTGGCGGAAACAACTATCAGGCACACCGCTATAAAATTTACGCTTCTGACAATGGAATCGACTATACTTTTATAAAGGAAATATCCCCTGCCCGTCAGGGGTGGCAGAACACTGATGCATACGCTACTTATGCCATACCTGCAACTACGGCAAAATATTTCAAGTTTTGTTGGTCGCCAGAGGGCAGCGACCCTGGTTCGGAGGACATGGATGCTGCGAAGTGGAAGCCAAACCTGAAAGTCGGAAACATCATTCTTGGCTCTGAACCTGTAATCGACGGTTACGAGGGGAAGTCGGGTGTTGTCTGGCGTGTTTCCAAATACTTCGGTGTATCAGATAGTGAATGCATTGACATGACAAAGGTCATCAACCTTACGGATCAGTTCCTTGCATTTAAGGAGCAAAACAAGGCATTAAGCGTGAAACTCCCTAAAGGCAATTGGCATATCCTTCGCATGGGTCATACCTCAACAGGACATACCAATGCTACTGGCGGTGGTGCAAGAGGGCTTGAATGCAGCAAATTCTCCCGTGAGATAATCGACAAGCAGTTTGCCAACTGGTGGGAGGGTATCTACAACCATGCTCCGAAGGACGTGGCAAAACGTGTACTTACCCGTCTCCATGTTGACAGTTGGGAGTGCGGCAGTCAGAATTGGAGCGATAATTTCGCTGATGAGTTTCAGCAGCGCAGAGGTTATGACCTACTGCCTTGGTTGCCTGTTCTTGCCGGAGTGCCGTTGGAATCATCCGCAAAATCAGAAACAGTACTTCGTGACGTGCGCCTGACTATCGCAGAACTGATTAACGATGTGTTCTTCGATGAGGTGGAGAAACTTGCTAAGAAATACAACTGCAAACTCACTACGGAGTGTGTTGCGCCAACAATGGTAAGCGATGGACTGCTACACTATCAGCATGCCGACTATCCTATGGGTGAGTTCTGGCTCAACAGTCCTACTCACGACAAACCGAATGATATGCTCGATGCAGTGAGTGGTGCGCATATCTATGGCAAGAACATAATCCTTGCAGAAGGCTTCACGGAGGTGCGTGGCACATGGGATGAACATCCTGGTATGCTGAAGGCCTTGCTCGACCGCAATTTCTGTCTTGGTATAAACGGTTTGGTGTTCCATGTGAACACCCATAACCCATGGCTCGACCGTGCTCCTGGTATGACGCTCGATGGTATAGGTACATTTTTCCAGCGTGACAACACATGGTGGAACGAGATGCCAGCATTCACTGCATACATATCCCGCTGTCAGGCGTTGCTCCAATACGGCAGTCCTGTTGTTGACCTTGCTGTGTACACTGGCGATGAGACACCCCGCCGTGCCATTCTTCCAGAACGTCTTGTAACCACCCTGCCAGGTTTGTTTGGCAGTGATGCTATCGCAAAGGAAAATGAACGTCTTGCCAATGT
>JAJPYV010000059.1:0-2476 GCA_021204735.1 Prevotella sp. | reverse complement strand
CTTTCATCTCTAAGTATAAATAGGGACATTGCGCTTCCAGAAGGACTTGACTATATTCACCGCCATGGAAAGGACGCAGATATTTATTTCATCAGTAACCAACTTGATGATACAGTTACCTTTACTCCGACAATAAGAGCAGAAAGAGCAAACAGATATTTCGCTGATGCGGTTACGGGAAATATTTATATGGGTAAGGATGAGCTAACACTTACGCCCCATGCTTCCATATTTATAATTTTGAGCGATAAAGAATTAAGTACCGAACTCATATCACCCGAATTAGGCGAGACAAGTTCCCAACCGCTTGGCAACCATGACTGGAAAATGACTTTCGAAAAGACCGGCAAGTGCTTGACAACTGAAACGTTAGAAGACTGGACACAGTTGGATGACAATTCAATGAAGTTCTATTCTGGTCATGTCTCCTACGAAACGACATTCAATTATGAAAAGAATGATGATGCGCAAGTATTCATCAATCTCGGAGATGTTGAGAATATTGCCACGGTATATGTAAACGGTGAGGATTGCGGCACATCGTGGCTCGCTCCATACGTTGTTGACATAACCAATGCCGTTAAGAATGGAGATAACGAACTGAAGATTATTGTTGTCAACACATGGGCTAATGCTTTGCAAGGCAATGACGAGGGCACACCACCATTTGAAGGCATTTGGACAAACGCCAAATACCGCCGTTCAAGCAAGACCCTCCTCCCCGCCGGGTTATTGGGTCCCGTAATGCTCGAGACATCACATATCATCAAGAGTGAATAGTCGTGACTCTATTTCGTAGTCATGAAGGATTTTGTTGCGTAGATGCGCCACCTTTTCCTCAAACCACTCCGGCTTGAAATTCTTGCTTTGCCTTTTGACTTCTGCCACCAGCACGGGAGCGTTGCTGTCTAATGGGATAGCGACAATATCCACTTCCTGCTGGTCGGTTTTATTTCCTTTCGTAGTATTCCACCACGAACCGATAATTTTGTAACACCCTTCCTCTTTCAGTCTCTGTCTGAACCACATTTCAATCGTTAGACCAGAATATGTTGTATAGTCAGCTATGGCGATGTCCCGCAACTTGTCATTCATTCCCATCTGTAACAAATTCTGATTACGGGTTACGTATCTGAACCAAAAGCGCAGGAAATTGTCTGCTATTTCGTAACGAACATTCTGACTACGTTCCTTTGACATCACAGGACGTTTCTTCGAGATAATCTCGTAATCCTGTTCTAATCTTAGCAACATACCGCCGATACTCGCATCCCCAACTGCCTGTGCAATTTCGGGAGTATTGTTTCTCCCCGAAGCGATAGCCGATAGTATGGAGAAATAGTTGCCGTATTTTTTCCCGAACTCCTGGGCAAGCAGTATAGTCCCTTCCTCAAGGAATATTGAGTTTTCTTCCATTACACGACTAATCATATCCTTTACGGTGAAAGCCCCACGGTCCATCAAAAGTTCAATGTATTTTGGCACACCGCCTGTGATTGTGAACAGGGCAAGCAGGTCATCGTTTGTATATTGCGGATAATAATCAGAGATTATCTGTTTAAGTGCCGAAGTCGTGAAAGGACGAAGATGAATTATGGTATCACATCTGCCGTAGAGCGGTTCTTTGTAGTCCATGAAGATACGGTGCATTAAAGTATATACCGAGCCCGAAGCGATAAAATTGACATGTGTAATATCCTTATATCTATCCCATACATCCTGCATACCACTGAATATAGAACTGTTTATGTTAAAAAACTCCTGAAACTCGTCTATCACGAGATTGAACGAGGAAGTCTTGCCGATAACCATGATTTGTTCAAAGAGCTGCACAAAGGAAGACATACCATCAGGCACATAACTGTTAAGAGACTGACGTATCGAACCTGAAAACTGCTGGCACAAAGTCGCTTCATTATTCCTACTAACAAAAAGATACACCGTTGGTGTTCCCTCACAGCTTTTCATTATCAGTTTTGTTTTCCCGATGCGTCGCCTTCCCGTCACAACTGTCATCTGTGAATGGTTATCGAAAGCACGCCACCTTATTTCATCAAGCTGTCCTAATTCTTTGCTCCTATTATAAAACTTCATAAACTCTTTGCATTAAATTTCACCACCGTTATTTTCACTGTCGTTATTTTTGCAAAATTACATAAATCTTTCCAACCCACCAAATTTCACCGTCGTTATTTTCACCACGGTTATTTTTTTTACTCAAATCATAAAGAGTGCGTGTCAAAATTAAAATGACACGCACTCTTTTTTATTCCCAATATTGCCCTCAAACAGTATTTCAATCAATCCTCAACCGAAGTTACTCAGAAACGCAAGCAAGAGTGCATTTTTAATTTTTAATTTTTAATTTGCTGTAGCAGTTCCTCAAGCAAGAATGAATTCTTATTTCTTCTTTCTTCTTTTGCGAAGCATACCGTAAGCAAGAATGAACTTTTCACTTTTCACTTTTCACTTTTAA
>JAJPYV010000225.1 GCA_021204735.1 Prevotella sp. | reverse complement strand
CAAAAGTAATAAAATTAATTGGAATAACCTAATTTTGACAGAACTTCGTTGCTAATGTCGATTTTTGGCGAGCCGAAAATGATACCAGAGTCAGACGCCCTGTCCAAGACGAGCTGATATCCATGCAAGTCGGAAATATCCTTGACAGCACTGTAAATCTCCTCCTGAATAGGCGTAATCAAACTGGTGCGCTTTTTGTAAAGTTCACCTTCAGGCCCGAAATACTTCTTTTTCAGTTCGCTTGCCTCCTTCTCCTTGTTCATTATCGCCTCCTGACGCGCCTGTTTTTGCTCCTGCGATAGGAAAACAACCTCATTCTGGTAATTCTTGTACATCGTTTGCGCCTCAGTATTGAGAGCGTCAACCTCAGCCTGCCATTTCTTGGATACCTGCATCAACTGCTCATTGGCACGCTCGTAAGCAGGGATATTCTTGAGAATATACTCCATATCCACAAGGGCGAATTTCTGTGCATTGGCCGTCAGAGGCGCAATAGAAAACACACAAAGAAACAAGGCAATCTTAGATACCTTTCCTATAATCTTTCCAAACTGTTTTTTCATATAATTGAATCTATTATTTTTAATGATTAGAACTCCTGACCGAGGATGAAGTGGAACTGACTGCCACCCTTTGAGCCGAATACCTTATCGAAGCCGTATGCCCAGTCAATACCCATCAGACCGACCATTGGCAGATAGATACGCACACCGACACCGGCAGAACGCTTCATGTCGAATGGGTTGAAATTCTTAGTTTCAGTCCAGGCATTACCCGCCTCCACGAAGGTAAGGCCATAAATTGTGGTGTTACCCAACATAAACGGATAACGAAGTTCCAGAGTAAACCTATCGTAGGCATAGCCCTCATATCCGTAAGGCGTAAGACTACCGTTGTCGTAACCCCTCAAACCGATAGTTTCCTCTGCATAACTTGTGGAATAACCGCTCATACCGTCACCACCCATATAGAATGTTTCGAAAGGTGATTTTTTGTATTTGTTGTAAGAACCGAGAATACCGAGTTCAACACGTGTCATCAGCACGAAACACTTCTGACCATTAGAGAGAGCCGTGTAAGTTTTGGCACGGAACTTCCACTTGTGATACTCAACCCAACGGTATTTTTCCTGCTGCTCGTCAACGTAAGTAGATGAGAGATAATTAGTGGCAAGATTCTTGTAATCCTTCTTTGAGAACAGCGACCAAGGCGGTGTAAGAGTAACAGAAGCCATAAACTCCGAACCACGACGCGGGTACAATTGGTTATCAGTTGAGGTACGCGACAGAGTGAGACTTAAGTTAAGGTTGTTACAATTACCCGTCGTAACAATGAAATACTGCCAATTTTTCAGCATATAACGCTGGTATGCAATCTCAAGCGAGAGTTGGAAATAGTCATCAGGCCAGCGCAGACGCTTACCCCAACCGAGAGAGACGCCCACCAACTTGACATACTTGTCAGGGTCGTAATAGTTCTCATAGTAATTACTGTAACTGCTGCCATAACCATAAAGGTAATTATAGTAGCTGCTCATGTAACTACTGTTGTAATAGTTGCTCGACACATCCGTTTGCTTTGAGAAATAAGCCCCGACAGTGAATTGTATAGGGCGCTTGCCACCAAACCAGTTGGTTGAGTAACTTATGTTATAAGCCTGATAATAAGTACCATTTGTCTGAGCACCGATAGACAGCACCTCACCATCACCCACAGGCATAATACCACGGTGCTCCCTATTCTTGTTGAACAAATTAGCCATTGAGAAGTTGTTCAGTTTCAAACCGATTCGTCCGATTACACCCGTCTGTCCCCAACCGAGAGAGAACTCCACCTGGTCGTTGGACTTCTGAACGAGATCCCAACTGATATCCACCGTACCCTCCTCATATTTCGGTTGTATATCAGGGTTGATTGCTGTCTCATCGAAATGCCCCATAGAGCCGATTTCACGAGCAGAACGCTGCAACGACTCTTTGGAGAACAAGTCACCAGGCTTAGTTCTTAGTTCTCGACGAATTACATTCTCATAGACACGAGTGTTACCAGTGATTTTCACATTACTGATATGCGCCTGTTGTCCCTCGAAAATCCTCATTTCAAGGTCAATAGAGTCACCGATAATATTCACCTCAGTAGGTTGCAAGTTATAGAAGATATAACCATTGTTCCAATAATTGTTTCCAACGGCATCCTCATCCTCCGACAATCGTTTGTTCATCAACTTCTGGTTGTACACATCACCTTTCTCCATGCCGAGCACACGACTGAGGTAATCAGTAGTGAATACGGTGTTACCCACCCACGTGATGTTACGCACATAATATTTGATACCCTCATCAATCTTCATATAAATGCTCACGTGCTTGTCGTCAACGTTCCAAACACTATCCTCCACAATCACAGCATCACGGTAACCATACTCGTTGTACTTAGTTATCACATTCTGCTTATCCTCCTTGTAACGCTCAGGAGTGTATTTTTTCGACTTGAATAGAGATGACAATTTTCCTGACTCATGAGTCTTTGACAGAGCACCTTTCTTGAACAAAGAACCTTTGATCTTCGAGTCAGTAAGGTTCACGTTACCCTCCAAGACAATCTGTCTTACCTTTATTTTCTCTTTCTTGTCGATATTAACATCGAGAATAACCTGATTTTTGTTAGACACATCATCATGCTGTATAATTTCAATGTCAGCATTCTTATAGCCCTTATCGTCAAAATAATTCTTTGCCAACAATTTGGCACGGTCGAGCATGTTAGGAGTAATCTGACTACCTTTAAGCAGTCCGAGTTTCGTCTCCAAATCCTCACGCTCAGACTTCTTCACACCATTATAATTGATTGAAGACACACGAGGGCGCAGTGCGAGGTAAAAATGAAGGTAAATCTTGTTTCCCACGAGAGAGTCAGCCACCACCTGAGCCTTAGAAAACAAGCCATGCCTCCAATAACGTTTTATAGCTTCCGTAAGATCAGAGCCAGGCACATCAATCTCCTGTCCGACAGAAAGACCCGAAATACCCGTGAGCATATAGTCCTCATATCCCTCAACACCCGAAACAGCTATACCGCCGATAACACACGAGCGAGGATTACCAGCGTATGAAATGTCAGGGTTGACAATCTTCTCCTGCGCCCCAGCCTTAAAGCCAAGGAACATCAAGAAAAGAAGTGCCAATCCAACTCTTATTCTATTCATCTTGCCTCGTGTTGTCATGTATTAATCATTGCTCTCCACTTGAGCCTCAGTTTTTCCGAAACGTCTCTGCCGGTTCTGGTAGTTGGCAATTGCTTTATGCAGACATTCCTCATCGAAGTCAGGCCAATATGTATCACAAAAATAAAGTTCTGAATAAGCTATTTGCCAAAGCAAGTAATTAGAAATACGCAGTTCACCGCCCGTGCGTATCAGCAAGTCAGGGTCAGGCATATAATTAGTGAGCAGATGTTTGTTTATCGTCTCCTCCTCTATGTCTTCAGCCTTCAGTTTGCCCTCTTTCACCTCTTCAGCTATTTCTTTTACGGCACGGGTAAGTTCCCAACGAGATGAGTAACTCAATGCCGCCACCAAAATCATTCTTTTATTGTTTTTAGTATGCTCTATTGTTTCCTCCAATTTCGCCCTGACATCATCTGGAAGGCGGTCCATGTCACCGACCACGCAGAAACGGATATCGTTTTTCATGAATATCTCCTCCTCGAGTGAGGTCAAGACAAGACCCATAAGGGCAGCGACCTCTTCTGTAGGACGGTTCCAGTTCTCCGTAGAGAACGTGTACATCGTAAGGAACTTCACGCCGAGGCGAGCACTTTCCGACGCAATCTTGCGCAGAGTATCAACACCAGCCTGATGACCGTAAGTGCGTGGCTGGTTACGTTGAGTAGCCCACCGTCCATTGCCATCCATAATGACAGCGATGTGGCGCGGTATGCGCGTCATGTCAAGTTTTATATCAGTCATATTTATTACAAACTACACATTTAGGCAGGAAACTATAAGTAAGCGTGAGTCGCAACATCGAATAGCAGTCAGTATTTTTGAAGATACCAGAGCTTTCTATCGTATAAGGATCTTTCACGCCATCGAGCTTGTCGCTTAATGAGAAATGTATCGCCCACTCTAAACCGAGATTCAGTCGTGAACCGAGCTTATATTTTACACCGAGACCAATCGGCAGATTAGCCGTGAATGCCGTAGCATCATCCCCTGTGGCGAGAGTCATTCCCAATCCGAGGAAGATAAATGGTGTCAGTCTTTTCGCGCCCCTGTACTCCTTGCCCGTACCGTATGGCCAGAAGTTGTATTCGTAAGTTACCGACAAATCGAAAAGAGTTTTGTTAAACTCAATCGGGTTGTCGTTAAGGTCAGGATAATATGTCTTCACATCAGCGGAACTCCCTTTCAACTTACCGTAAGAGAGGTCGAATTTCAGTCCCATAAAAGGGTTAAAAACACGCCTTAGCACTATGGAAGCCATAGGTTGCATGTCTTTCAGGATACTCCCATTGAAATCACCCTCATAACTCATCAAACCAGCCCCCACGCCTATCTCCATTTTATATTCATTATCATCCTGTGCACAGACAGTAGATGAAACGGCGAACATCAAGAAGGCGAGCAAATAAATTCTCATCACGTGGAACTTAGTTTAATCGTTACACACCTTATTCAGTAAATGACGTCTGGTTCTCAGCCCACCCCATCTGCGTGAGCCTTCCCCGCCATACCTGTCCTGTTCCACCAAATATAATCCAAAGATAGTTGTCACTGTCAACGGCAAAGGTGAACACATTACTGCCATCATTGCCGAAACTCTCGTCCTTAGGTAAAGTATAACCCGTATAATTCTGCCATGTCAGACCACAGTCACCACTTGTATAAAGTTGGGAGAACGCTTTGGCACTGCTTGTTCCTTGTCCTTCCCCGCCCATAGCAAGCAACACATAACCATATTTCAACATCTGCAAGTTACTAAGACGAGGCAACCCAAGTTTATTTTTCTCATTGCACAAGAACCACGAATGCGTCTCCGTATCATCGTCATACTCCTCAATCTTGTTCCAAACCATGGCAACAGAATCCTCAGCGTATGTGTTTATATCACGGTTACCGGCAATCACTATCCTCTCAGTGTTGTCATTCGTATTTACAGTGAGACAGGCAAGACTGATATCCCGTGTCGGAAGGTTTTCCGCATCATAAAGAACAGGCTCCTCTTCCCACGATGAACCCTCATCAGAAGAACTTACTATACCACCACCTGAAGTTATGGCATAGATTTTCTTAGAACCCGCCCCAGCCAACGTACTAATTCCATCAGCGACGTCATTGCCGTCGAGCGTAGAATGAACAGACCATTGCTGCCCATCAGGAGAAGTTATTATATCCCTGCCGTTAAGCGTCCACAGCAAACCGTTATACGACATTATACTCTTGTAGGCATCAGCATCTAAAGTGATATTCTCAGCAAGTTGTGCCCACGACGGTGTACCTTCTGTAATAGTTGAATAAACATGAGTCTCCGCACCATCAGAGCCAAAAACCATCATATTGCCATTATATTCGATAGCTTTCATAGCTGTCAACCCCTTGAACATATCGCAAGTTCCTACAGGATTCCAGAAAAACGAGTCGGCATATTCCTGATGCACATTTACACGCACAGTGTACTTACGGTACGCCATGCCGTCGAGAGCATATACCCTAAATTCACGTGGAGTGGTAAAATCTATAGAGTCGGTACTACTGAAATAGTTGAGCGTATCACTATCAATGTTTTTAATTATTATAGTACCGGCATTCTTACTGCCCACAGTACAAACAACATGCTCCACATCGGTACCAACAGGCAAAGAGTCAGGATTGTAAATCTCCTGTTCCAACTGGTCGATATAGAATTTGTAATTGCTGCCAGTAACCGTTACTGAATAAGTACTATCCTCCCCTGTCGAAGAGGTGGTAGTGAGATATCTATTCAGCGTACCTAAGGAGAATGAAGTGATGGCAGTGTCTGCATAGTAAGTAATGTTATATCGGTCACTATTCAAGCACGATGCCATTAAAATAAATGTCGAAAATATTATGACGAAAGGTTTGATAATCCTTTTCATTCTTCCTGATAATTATTATTTTTGGCTGCAAATTTAAACAGAATTCCTTAAACAAACCCCCTTTTGATGTCTTTTATTGTCTAAATTATTAATAAATTGGACTTTATTATTATTAAATTGGGAATTTTTATATACAAAAGCAACAATATTAACACTTTTCCTATTTAAATGTAAAGCCCTTAACGCATTACTGAAATCGTTAATTTGCGTAGTATCGCAAACAATATCTCAAGCAAAAATGAATTTTTAATTCTTAACTCTTAACTCTTAATTCTTAATTCTTAATTTGCATAGTATCTCAAGCAAAAATGAATTTTTATTTTTTATTTTTTATTTTTTATTTTGCGACGTAAGGAGCATAAAATGAGGCAGACGTGTTATTCACACCTCTGCCTCGAAAGATTCAGCTGATGTTAGTATTCTTAAACAAAATGATATTAAGCACAGTCATCATAAAGACCAATACCAACATTGCTGCTGTTTCATAATCCAATAACATAATCTTTACCTTAAATCTATCAAACTACTAACCTATGAAAATGTATTCTCACGAACACAATGCAAATATAATATCTTGTGCTCGTACACACAAGGATTTTTCTGTATTTTTTTTGTATAAGCATACTTTTTTGATTTAAATCAATGAAAATGACCCCCGAAGTTTTCATCAAACTTGGGGGTCTAAAAAAAAATTGTACCCTTTAATCAAGGTCTAATTCGCCTTTGCGTTAGTCTTTTATCTTCAATTTACGAATAAATATTCCCTCTTTTGTATTTGCTTTGATTATTGCAATACTGCAGTTTATACCATCGATAGAACAAGAGTAATTACCGCCGACATTGACCCGTTTTTCAAGTGCTCCATTAATGGAGTATATCTCAACAGTGTTGATTTCCGCATCAGAACTTACTGTTACCGTGCGACTTGATGGGGAGTAGGCATTCATGCCGTATGACTGTTCGGATGTGTCCAAAATTCCGGTTGATGCCTTGCCCAACGAGTTGATATAATACCTGCCGTGTGTTGCACCAGCTATTTCAATCGAATAGCCTTCGGTTATCGCGGTCTTGGTGTTTGTATAGGCATCATAAAGGGTCGGTTCAATCACGTTGTCAACGCCAACGAATGTCAGGGTGTAAGTGCTGTTGTCATCTACAAACACACCGAGCGGTATCGTTTTCTGACTGTTCAGCGTGTTGATGCTCACTGCCTTATCGCCCGCAACGGTGTAAACCAACGGCATACTGCTGCTTTGCAGCGTTGCGTCTTTCAGCAGAATTGCGTCTTCATCAGCATCATAACCGTCGGAAGCGGTGTCAGAATATGTGAATGCCGCACTACTCTTGCCATTTGCGTTCTCTGCCCTTATCGAGAAGGCAACTATATTTTTAGGCTCATCGAAGGCCTGCATATCCTTGGTGAAATAGATTGTTGTGCTCGTTGCATTGTTTGTTTTTACGAATACAGCTTCGTATGGCTGCAACAAATAAGTACTTGTACCCTCTGATGTAAAGTCCCTTTTACCTGATTCAGCCTTGTATTCGTATGCAGAATTTAACCAGTAGCTTCCGTTCAAAGAACCATCGTGCTCAATGTCATTCTTATCAAAGAATGCAGTCATCGACATCGGAGCGGTGAACGGATTGCCGATAAGACAATAGTATTCTCCGTCTGCGGTAGTGGTTACTGGAACAGTGATTTCACTCCCTTTATAAACTCCATCAGCAGGTGTATCTTCCTTATAACCGCCTATAATGCTTCGATTTACCAAGTCTGACACAAACAGTTTTCCTGCGTCAGTTCTTGAAAAACTATTGCTTGAATAATCATAGCTGTCATCGGCTTTCGGGAAGCGGAATACCAAGCTACTGCCACTGCTGCTGCCTCCTGGCGTGTAAGCCTTTATCGAGTAGCCGATACCTTTCTTAAACTGTGAGTAGGTGTCGTTGTAAACAGAACTCCAACCGGTCGAAGCGTATATCGGAACTGTTATATTGTCGGCATCTTCAATAACAATCACTGCGTCGTCTTCGCTGTTCCAACTGCGTTGGTAAACAAGTGGATTGTATCGACTGTCGTTATCGCTGCTGAATGTCAAGTCAGTGAACAGCTCGCTTCCTTCTTCCGTCTCTTGACCTTTGATGTACCAGTCGCCAGCCACGATATCATTCAATGGCAGTGATACCAACGTCCAATTACTTTGCGGAACGGATACCTCCACGTGTGCTTTCTGATACAGTAGCAATTCCGAGTATAGCAGTTGCGCACCTGTTGACAAGTGGATTTGGTTGCAGAGGTTAACACGATAACGCTCTGTTGTGAACGGTGTATTTGAATCGTCTCCGCTGCCGTAAGTCATCAGGTCGTACATCACGTTCTCTGACGGTGGATCCATGCCTGACGGTCGATTATTATCAGGTTCTTCTGCACTGATCCAAGAGCCAGAACCATCACCAGACCAAGTTCCATCAGAGAATCCTGCCATATACAACTGTGCCTTGCTGTTTGCCGGCATAACGACGTTAGAGAACAACATCGGAACAAAGCCATTATCAGTCCCATTTTCGCTGTTGTCAATATATGCCGAAGTGCTTGTGCACTTAAGCTCTGTCCTGCTTGCACGTTTCCACATTGAGTCGTCGTTCCAGTTCTTCGTCTCATCGCCTTGCCATACAAGATATTCAGGCACAACCTTCATTTCTAA
>JAJPYV010000168.1 GCA_021204735.1 Prevotella sp. | reverse complement strand
ATATAAGAGCCATACTAAAACTCTATTTTCCAGATTAATAATATGTCTCTTATTTAATCTTCTAATGTTATATCAGTATTCGTCTTCTTCTGCGGCAACGTCCTCTGCGGTGATGTCGAGGTCTTCGGGATTTTCTTCTATCGTTGTACGATAACTCTCCTCAAGCATTTTCTCCTCATCGTAGGTGTCGTCGTCATCATCGTCGTTTGTGTTATCGTATTTCTCGTTCAGTTCACCCTCTTCATCTTCATTTTCATCCTCATTATACGAAGATTCGTCTTGGTTGAACTTCAATCGAGGCTTTTCATTTTCTGGCTTTACTTTTGCAAATATAGCTTCAATCCATGCACCTTTCTCAATCTCAAGAACATCATAACCGTCAGCTATCTTATTCTCGTACATTCCACCATGTTTGTGGATACGGTCCTTTGGTAATGTTGTTGTGCTGATGTCAAAACCACTTAAAATAATATCCTGAATGCTTTGTGATAGAGAATCCCAACCGCCTCCAAAATTACGGTCTATAACCTCCATCAGTTTTGCGGCTGTTATATGGCGGATGTTCTCGTACGTAAGGTCTGTAACACGCATGATAGGGCGTTTCTTAATGCCTATCTTCTGTTTGCTGCCTTCCTCAATGCGCATACTACCAATCTTGAAGCCTCGTCCTTCGTATTTCTTTATTACCTCGGGACGGTCAACCTTGATTTCTTCTATGTCGAATGCACTTTTTATGATTTCAAGATAATGATGTATATTGTCTTTGATATCAGAATCTTTTCCTCCAGCATCCAACATCCTTATGATATCATTCTCCTGAAGATCCCATACGTTACTTTTGTTTAGTGTTTTTAATGTAAGTGACTTTTTGTCATTAACTTTCATGTCTTTTATCTAATTATTATGATTAATACATTTTAAATTTGTCTCGGTCTTTCAAAACAGGAAATTTAGTACGGAAACGTTGTAATTTTTCCATGTCAATGTCTGCTGTTATACTCTGTTCCGTATCATCTTTCGCTTGAATTAGCGTCTTGCCCTTCGCATCTATTATTGCACTGCGCCCCAAATATGAGCATTGAGTATCACTGCCAATACGGTTTGCGCCTATTACGTAGCACTGGTTTTCAATAGCCCTTGCACGAAGAAGTATTTGCCATACGTTTTGCCTGCTTCGGGGCCAGTTTGCGGTGAATATTATAGCGTCGTAATCCTCTTTGTTGCGTTGCCACAACGGAAACCGCAAGTCGTAACAAACTTGTAGCAAGAACCTTACACCCATGTATTCTACAACAGTTCTTTCACTGCCGGCAGTGTAATACTTATCTTCTCCTCCGTATGAGAACAGGTGCCGTTTGTCATAATATCGGTATGTGCCGTCTGGCTTTACGAAATATAGTCTGTTTCTGTATTCTCCTTCATCATTCTTTGCAAGAATACTTCCACAAAGGGCACAATTGTTTTTTTGCGATGTTCTTATCATCCACTGCAATGAGTCGTGCTGCTTTTCTTCCTTTTCGATATTATCAGGCTTTATCGCAAATCCCGTTGTCCACATCTCTGGCAGGACGTATAAATCAGAATGTGCTGCCTTTGAAATCAGTAGGTTAGCCGTATCTTGGTTTGCTTTAGGTTGCGCCCATTTGACATCCGTTTGTAGGACAGAAATTCTCACTATTCTTTATCCAGTTTGTTGAATGTTGCAAATGTACTACAATATATTTTAAAAGCAAGTTTTTATAGATATTTTTTTGTTAATGCGATATATATTTCATATTTTTGCAATGTTTATGATAAGGCCGTTAGCTGAAAGATTGAGACCTGCCACCCTTGATGAGTATATTGGACAAAAACATCTTGTGGGTAAAAACGCTGTTCTTCGTAATATGATTGAAGTGGGGCGTGTGTCTTCTTTCATCCTTTGGGGACCTCCTGGTGTTGGCAAGACTACTTTGGCTCTGATTGTAGCCAACCAGTTGAAAGTCCCTTTCTATACTTTGAGTGCCGTAACAAGTGGTGTCAAGGATGTGCGTGACGTGATAGCGAAAGCTAAGAGCGGAGGTTTCTTCAACCAACGCAGTCCCATATTGTTCATCGACGAAATTCATAGATTCAGCAAAAGTCAACAAGACTCGCTGCTTGGTGCGGTAGAGAAGGGAATTGTTACTCTTATCGGTGCGACTACAGAAAATCCTTCTTTTGAAGTAATCCGTCCTTTACTGTCACGCTGCCAATTGTATGTGTTGTATCCATTGGAAAAAGACGACCTTTTGGAATTGTTGCACCGTGCTGTAACGCAAGATGAAGAACTGAAAAAGAAGAACATAAAGTTTGTTGAGAAGGGGGCAATTCTAAGGTATAGTGGGGGAGACGCACGGAAACTTCTCAATGTTCTCGAACTGACCGTTGATTCGGTCAGTGGTGATGATGTGGAGATTACAGACGAACTTGTAACAAAATGTATACAACAAAATCCGCTTGCATACGACAAGGACGGTGAAATGCATTATGACATTATATCGGCTTTCATAAAAAGTATAAGAGGATCAGACCCTGATGCTGCATTATATTGGCTCGCCCGAATGATTGAGGGTGGTGAAGAACCTACGTTCATTGCCCGTCGGTTGTTGATAAGTGCTGCGGAGGATATCGGATTGGCAAATCCTAATGCTCTGCTGTTGGCAAATGCCGCTTTTGATGCAGTGAACAAGATTGGCTGGCCCGAAGGACGGATACCTCTTGCGGAAGCTACGGTGTATTTAGCTACAAGTAAGAAAAGCAACTCTGCATACAATGGAATCAGTTCGGCACTGGATTTGGTTAAACAGACAGGCAACCAACCCGTGCCGTTGCATCTGCGAAATGCGCCAACAAAACTTATGGCTGATTTGGGTTATCATGATGGCTATAAATATGCACATGACTATCCAGGTAACTTTGTTGAACAGCAATATTTACCTGACGAATTGAAAAAAGCGAGGATTTGGAAGGCGCAGCACTCGCCAAATGAGGAAAAACTCTACCAGCAGATGTTACGTTGTTGGGGTAAACGATTCGAGGAATAAATCAATGAGAGTGGAGTCATGTTACTTGCTGACATGCCTCTTTATATAAATATAGTAAAGATAAAAGAAATGAAGATTGTCATATTAGATGGATATTGCGTAAATCCTGGTGATTTGTCATGGGATGCGCTTGGAGGTTTGGGTGAACTAACCGTTTATGACCGTACTGCCGATATTGAAGTTATTTCACGGACTATGGATGCGGAAATTATTCTGACCAACAAGGTGATTTTGTCGGAAAATGTGATAAGTAAGTTACCGAAATTGAAATATATTGGTGTTCTTGCAACTGGTTATAATGTGGTTGATATCAAGGCAGCCGCAGCACATAGAATTGTTGTTACGAACATTCCAGCGTATAGTACTGACAGTGTGGTGCAGATGGTGTTCGCTCTTATCCTGAACATCACAAATCATGTGGCGCATTATGCGGAGGCTAACCGCAAGGGCAAATGGAGTGATTGTGCCGATTTTAGTTACTGTGATACTCCATTGAACGAGTTGAATGGCATGACGCTCGGTATTGTTGGACTTGGGCACATTGGTATGAAAGTGGCTCGTGTGGCTCACGATTTCGGAATGGATGTTTTTGCTTTTACAAGTAAAAACTCCTCATTGCTACCTACAGGGATACAGAAAACTACTCTCGATGGACTTCTTGGTGTAAGCGATATCCTCACATTACATTGTCCTCTCACTGATACTACTCGTGAATTGATAAATAAGGAATCAATCAAGAAAATGCGTCGTGGTGCAATACTTATCAACACGGGCAGAGGTCCTTTGGTAAATGAGAATGATGTTGCGGAGGCTCTCAAGACTGGTTATCTTGGGGCATACGGTGCTGATGTGATGTGCGAGGAACCTCCTGCAAAAGATAATCCTTTATTTTCCGCACCTAATTCATATATTACTCCTCATATTGCATGGGCTACAAAGCAGGCGAGGATTCGTCTTATTGACATTGCTACTTCAAATGTGGGGGCTTTTATTGAAGGAAAACCAGTTAATGTGGTGAACAGATGAACACGTTGCAGATGATTTTGGAGTTCCTCGGAACTTTCGCCTTTGCCATATCCGGTATTAAATGGGCGGCATACAAGAAGTTCGACTGGTTCGGTGGGTATGTCGTGGGATTGGCAACGGCAATTGGTGGCGGTACGATAAGGGATGTTATGATTGGAGTTACACCATTCTGGATGACTAATTCCATCTACCTAATCTTCACTTTTGCTGCTCTCTTAATGGCAATAGTATTCCATAAAGCTCTTGATAAGTTCTCTATTACATGGTTTCTTTTCGACACTTTGGGTTTGGCGTTCTTCACCATAGCCGGTCTGCAAAAAACAATCTTCGCTGGTTTCCCATTTTGGGTTGCGATAATAATGGGCTGCATTACTGGTGCAGCAGGTGGTGTAATGCGTGATGTGCTTATCAACGAAATTCCTCTAATTTTCCGCAAGGAAATCTATGCCATGGCGTGTATAATTGGCGGTGTGGTTTACAATGTCTGTTACCTGTTGAATATAAATAACGAAGTCACCGTAATAATTAGTTTCTTCACCATAGTAATCATCCGTCTTGCTGCCGTCAAATACCATATTTCCTTACCTCATTTGCACGAGGAAGAAAATATTGAGGAATAGAGTAAGTAGAAAAAAGAGCGGTAAACGAGGCTCGAACTCGCGACCCCCAGCTTGGGAAGCTAGTGCTCTACCAACTGAGCTATTACCGCAATAAGTTAATGTTCAAAATGGAGCCGATACCGGGACTCGAACCCGGGACCTATTCATTACGAATGAATTGCTCTACCAACTGAGCCATATCGGCAGTCCGATTTAAAGCGTGGCAAAGTTAGTTATTTTTTGTTGAACAAAAGAAATATACGCCTATTATTCACTTTTATTTAACTTATTTCTTAATAAAACGTAAAATAAATGGAAACGATGTTTCTGAGATTTACTTATAATTTTGATGGAAAGATAGTGTACATTCAACATAGAAGTGCACTATAAACGCTTTACATAGAATTTTTCAATGCTGTTTCGCAATGTTGCACTTGTTAGTTGACTATTGGAAATATTATTGTAGTTCAATCATTTGAGGGCAATGGTCACTGAAATCTTTGTCCCATTCTCCTAATTTGTATTTACAGGGTTGAATGTTCGTAAATGCATAATCGATAAAAAATGGCTGATTTTCCTTGAATTGATGGTAATATGTAGCTTTGGTTTCATATCCGAATTGTTCACCTGTGTTTTGATGATAAAGACTGTATATCCCATGAATATCAAGAAATTCAATAATCTGTTCTAATGTTCCTGTTGATTTACTTACTCCACCTTGTCCGATATAACAGTTAAAGTCTCCACAAATTAGGGTAGGGTATTTTGATAAATACAGTTCGTATTCTCTTAGTGCTTCCAATAGAATTTGTGGATAAGATTTCTTCACTCTTTCAACTATGGTTGGCCATGCAGCAAGCAAAAGAAATTGATTGTTTATGATGAAGGGTAAAATGTAATTGTGTTTACTGTTACACCAATTAGGAATTTCCAATTTATGTTTATTACGCCATATAACTCCAAGACCTTTCCATAAACAATTATCACTACCGATCCATTTCATCAAATAATCTTGAGGTAAGTTTATTTGATTATATGTTGCACACTCAGGTAAAACCATGATATCGGCGTTCATGGCAAGTATTGTATCTATTTTCTTCTGATTGCAACGATGTATGTTGTATGACAGTATTTTCATAGTATAATTTTGAGTTAAACTTATCGGTCTTGCAACCTGTGAATTTTCACATTAATTGCAAGACCGAGATCATTATATGATAATTTAATCAATATGCGAACAATGGATAATTTTTCATTGTATCGTTGACCTTCTGACGGACAGAAGCAATAACGTTCTCATCCTCTGGAGCGTTCAGAACTTCCTCGATTAAGTCGGCAATTAAAATCATAAGATCTTCTTTTGCGCCACGCGTGGTAATTGCAGGAGTACCGAGACGGATGCCGGATGTCTGGAATGCACTGCGACTGTCGTAAGGCACCATGTTCTTATTGACCGTGATGTCGGCAGCAACAAGGGCGTTCTCAGCAACCTTACCAGTAAGGTCTGGATATTTGGAGCGCAGGTCAACGAGCATTGAGTGGTTGTCTGTACCACCGCTTACGATAGTAAATCCACGCTTAATCATCTCATCAGCCAACACAGCAGCATTCTTCTTGACTTGTTTTGCCCACTCCTTAAACGCAGGTTGCAAAGCCTCATTGAAAGCAACAGCCTTGGCAGCGATTACATGCTCCAACGGACCGCCCTGAGTACCAGGAAATACGGCACTGTTGAGCAATTGGCTCATCATCTTGATTTGTCCCTTCGGCGTTTTCTTACCCCATGGATTTTCAAAGTCCTTACCCATAAGGATAATACCGCCACGAGGACCGCGCAATGTCTTGTGCGTTGTAGATGTAACGATATGAGCATATTCAACTGGGTTGTCAAGTAATCCCGCGGCAATAAGTCCGGCTGGGTGAGCCATGTCAATCATCAGGATAGCACCGACCTTATCAGCTATCTCACGCATACGCTTGTAATCCCATTCACGACTATATGCAGAACCGCCACCGATAATCAGTTTCGGTTTGTTCTCCAATGCCAACTGCTCCATCTGGTCATAATCAACACGACCGGTTTCCCTATTGAGGTCATAACCGATAGCATGATAAAGAATACCTGATGTGTTTACGGCAGAACCATGAGAAAGGTGACCACCATGAGCAAGATTAAGTCCCATGAATGTATCGCCAGGATTAAGCACTGTAAGTAATACAGCAGCATTGGCCTGTGCGCCAGAGTGAGGCTGCACGTTGGCAAATTCCGCATTGAACAGTTTCTTTACACGCTCAATTGCCAATGTCTCTACTTCGTCAACCACACCGCAACCGCCATAATAACGCTTGCCAGGATAGCCTTCTGCATATTTGTTGGTGAGCCAAGAGCCCATGGCTGCCATTACATCGTTACTTACAAAGTTCTCTGAGGCAATAAGTTCTATGCCCTTCAACTGACGCTGGTGTTCTTTCTCAATAAGGTCAAAAAGTACTTGATCTCTTTCCATCTTGTTTTGAATTTATATTCTTTGAGTTTTATTCTTCTGCAAAAATAAGGAAAACTATTGTCCTAACGTATTAATACTGTTTATTTAACGTAAAAATACACTTAAACAAGTTCCACTTTGGAGATGTTCTGCTCTCTTTCGCAATAACGGCATTTCACGATGCCTTTTTCCTTGTCAATCACATTGAAAACCGTGTCCATCGGTTCGTTGTTGGTAACACACATCGGATTTTTGCACTTTATTATGCCCCTGATTTCATCTGGAACTAAGACAGTCTTTTTCTCAACAACCTCATAGTTCTTGATTATGCTTAGTACGACATTGGGGGCAACAACTGACAGACGTGAAATCTCCTCATCGGTAAAAAACTTGTCCTCTACCTTGATGATACCCTTCGTCCCGATTTTCTTCGACATATAATTGTAACCAATAGTTACCACAGTCTTCAGGTTTTGAAGTCCTAATATATTCGCAACCTCGTATGTCTTTTCGGAAGGTATATGGTCAATTACCGTTCCATTATCTATGGCTGCCACCAAACGTTCTTTCTTGTTCATTTATGCTGTTGTTATGGTGAATTTCAAATTTTTATAAAAAATATAATTAATTGGTTTATAGGATATTATTTGCTTCTTATTAAAGAACAACTTCAAATTTTATCCTATTATAGTCTTGTCGTTGACAATCTCATCCTCTGTTATTCCGAGAACGTCACATATCATCGCTTCACGGGCATAAAGACCGTTTAGAGCCTGTTGGAAATAGTACGCATGCGGGTTGGTGTCTACATCTACATTTATTTCGTTGACACGTGGCAGAGGATGAAGGATTTTCATATTCTCCCTTGCATTACAAAGCATGTCGTTTTTGAGAATATAAACATCCTTAACCTTCTCGTATTCCATCAGGTCGGAAAACCTTTCTTTTTGGACTCGCGTCATGTAAAGGATATCAGCTTCACCAATTATTTTCTCGTTGAATGCCGTATGTTCGATGAATTTTATGCCATGATCCTTGCAATAAAGTTTGTATTCGTTAGGCATTGCCAATTCTTTTGGAGCGATGAAATGGAACGTCGGATTGAAATGGCGCATTGCCATTAAGAGGGAGTGAACTGTTCTGCCATATTTCAAATCGCCCACAAGACAGATATCAAGGTTTTCCAATGTCCCTTGTGTTTTGTATATGGAATAAAGGTCGAGCATACATTGTGAGGGATGTTGGTGTGCACCGTCACCAGCATTGATTATCGGTACAGGTGCAATCTCACTGGCGTATTGTGCCGCACCCTCGATGAAATGTCTCATTATGATTACGTCAGCATAATTAGATACCATGATAATAGTGTCTTTTAAGGTTTCTCCCTTTGTAGCACTTGTTACTTTGGCATCTGTAAATCCTATCACACGTGCGCCTAAACGGTTGGCTGCCGTCTCAAAACTGAGGCGGGTGCGTGTCGAGGGTTCGAAGAATAGGGTAGCGACAACCTTCCCCTTTAAAATTTCTCTGTTTGGATGTTTTTCAAATTCTTGAGCCAGTCTTATCATATATAGGATTTTTTCTTTTGATAAGTCGGCTATAGTAACAAAATTACGTTTTCCCATTAAACTAAATGATTTCTTTTCGTGTGCGAAGTTAGTTATT
>JAJPYV010000207.1 GCA_021204735.1 Prevotella sp. | reverse complement strand
AAATATCAAAAGTGGGAGCCCCAGCGGCTAACACCATCGTAAAGGAACGCAATACACGCTCACCAGTTCCTCCGATTGCAAATAGAAATAATTTGGGCATATTCTTAAATTTTTTATGGTTTCTCAAGTGGTATGACTTTCCCGCTAATAGTGAACCTCTTTACGATCATACTTGCGACAAAATAGGAAATGGCAGCCAGAATGGCAGTTGTTAAATCAAATTCTAACCGGACATCTCCACTACCTTTATCAAGATTTGCTTTCAAATCTGCTAAATTCTTTCTATAAGAATTCAGTGTCATACTATCAATATCTTTTTTTTGTGTCATCTCATTATAATAAGTGTCGTTCGCTTTATAAAAAGAATAAGTCCGGAATACTGATTCATTATTTTTCGCTTTTGGTTCACCAATGACAACATAATCAGCATAAAAATATGCGATGACAGCTCCAATTACCAAGAATACCATCCATACACTCAATGTAGCGTATTTTGATGATGTTTTACTGTTACAGAACCCTAAATAGAAGACAACAGCACAAATCACACCGAAAATTAAAGCACCTATGAAACCCATCAAGAAGCCATTATGATCTATAAAGAAGTTCTGATGGTACGCAAGGTAATTACCCCAAGCCTTAGATGATGTAACCCAAAAATAAATCAATTTCATAAATTTACTATATTTTTAATGTTAATAATTCATTATTGCATTTTAAATGTAAAGTCTATTCCTAAAAGTTCTTCGTGTTCCTGTTCCAAGGCATTAAACATGCCTTGAACTAAAGTACCCAAGCTAAATGTTGATACCTCATCAGGCCCTTGAGAATCATCATCACAATTCCATGTGGTCAACCAGTCTTGAGGCAACTCGTTCGGTACCGACAGTCTTATCTTTACTGTATCAACATCGCTCGTTATAGCCGAATTTATTAGCGAAGTTATACTATTGTTTTCAATTATAATTGTATCTCCCTTTAGCAATTCACCATCACTGTATCTTAAACTCGCATGGTCTGTATTTATATTCTGAAGACAAGAAGGCAAATCGTTAAGTATTAGTTTAACATTCTTACCAATATCTTCCAATTTAGCAAAATCGCCCTTGTTCCCATTCATTCTTGCGCTCATGTGACTTTTGTAGTCATGGATATTGAAAAACAATTTATTCTCAGGGCTGTTTAGGCTCTTATTGTTCTGTTCCGCTAACCATCTTATAGCATTTCTCTTCCCCAAAGCTATTATATAATATGGCCTTTGTATTTCATTTTTCAACGTATGTTTTCTATTCTGTTTATCCCAATAATCACCTTTGAAGCCTCCCTCATAGCGAAGTATTGCGCCTGCAAGATCAGCATGGCCTTTAAGAGAACTTTCTATTCTTCCCCTGAACTCAACAAGAGCCTTTTCCGTATCACCATTGTTACCAAGGCTCATTATTCCATCGGTAACAAAATATATAATGGTTGATACAGTATCTATTTCATTTGCCGCTGTTTTGAAAAACTCATGGAAAGAGGTTTCTGTCAGATTCGGTTGCTTCCTAACGTCGCCCAATATATTCTTAATCAGGCCAGTGTATGGTTTGGGATTGCCAAGAAAGTAAATCTCCTTATCTATCGCATTTAGATTTTTTATTTCAGAGAGCGTGTTTATCAACCTCTTATCATCAGTATAAAAATAGGGTTTCATACTGCCCGACGCATCAATGACCAATTTTGATGTCATTGGTTTTTCTCCTTTTTCATCCACAGAAATTCCGTTAAAAGTCGCTATAACTTCATTATTCTCCCACACAGGCGTGTCATCATGCCTATTACAAAGTTTTACTGCGACACAAATAACCACTATTGCAACTATTACAACAATTACTTTTTTTCTCATAATCTTATGTTTATTTTAAAATGTTATCACAGATGTTTTACGTTTGACTTCTCCGTCTATTGAGTATCCGATTTCCACGATATCAACAATAATATCTGACAGGCTACTCTCTGAATCGATTTTGCTCACATGATTACATGAGTTCGGGCAAAGATTGTCCAGTTCACTATAAGCTTGACCTGTACGTTTTTCGTAGTCTCCTTCTCTTATTCCCATTACAAACAACGGTGGAACATCCAAGTTGATGCTGAATTGTACGTATAGGTCATTAACCGCATCAAAGAGTCGAGTTATTTTCAAACGATCAAAAATTATACCAAATTCGCTTTGGGCATCTGTCATAAATGGCAAGCGACTGTAGGCATAGTATTGGCAAAGGGTATTAACGACAGAGCCAGAACCATTAACTGCGGCCTCAAGAGCGTGCTGAATTTGTTCCCTTGCCGATACTGGCGCTACATTATCAGCAACATTCATATTTATCAAGTTATTAGAGAACCGTTCCAATTCTCCTTTTAACCTACTGCTGAGTTCGTTACATGTACTCACTTTGGATCTAGAGCGGGCTATCATAAAAGGCTTATTTAGCTCTTTTATCTTATTCGCTCCCATACGCAGCCGCATAATCATTGCAGGTGTCTCCGTCATCAATGTAGCTAACTTATCTTGCAGGTTTAATATATCCGTACTTTTACGACTTACTTCATCGTTAAGTTTTTGTAATTTGTCTTTAACAAACGTGGCATACACGTTTATCAACTCGAAAGTATCCTTCCCTTCAGAAACATACGAATTGTCAATCAAAGCGATTTTCTCTTCCAAATTAGCTGAAATCCTTTCAGATTTATCTTTCATCTTTTTGGCAACTTCTAATAATTTTTTCACCAATTTTTCAAGAGTATTAAACTCTTGTTCAGGAAGTAGCTCATTTACTTCATCTGATGTTGATAGTAACACTTCTTTATCATGAATCTCTTCAATCTTCATAGGCAATTCCTCTACTCTTTCTGCTTTGTATTTATTCAACAAATTCTGCAATTCAATATATTGCTTTAACTTGCTTACTATAACCTCCATATCCTTGGCATCTAAACCGGATACATTTTCATTAAGGCGCTTAACTAAAGCTGCATTCACAGCTTCTTTTAATGAGTTGTCGTCGAACAGGTTCGTTATCTCACTTCCAAGAGTCTTGTTGATAGTATTTAAAAACTCTAACCTGATCCTATCTTGAGATTCCTGAATATCACTTGGAATTTGTAGCTTTAACTTATCAGCCACCATGCCCAAGAAGTTGGTAGGAGACATTTGAGCATCTTTGATTTTATGTCCCTCGTCAAGGTGCTTGTTTATTTCTTCAATAAGTTTACTGCATAGTTTTTTCTTATGCACATCAGAAAGGTTATCCTTTGATATTGCTTCATCGATTATATCAGACTCACTTTTTGCAGCATTGACTTCACTTGATATAATAGAAAAAAATCTTTTAAGTATTTCATAGTTATTCTCCTTATCACTACATTCCTCTTCCGCTTTTTTATAAATTTTCTTCAATTTATCACGTTCCTTGATTTCCTTTATCAAACCATTATATGCTTCTTCTTTTATTGTTTTTTGCAGCTTATCAGTAACGGGTTTGGAGGCAATACAATCCCTTGCTTCCTCTTTTAACGATAGCATCTCTTGTAGCTTCGTTTTAATCTCCTGCAATTCATTTAATATCTTGTTCAAATGGGGCAATACTGGTTCCTTAGGATTATTTTCCAGTAATTGCGTCTCTGTTAACGTTACTAAATCTCCGTCCTCTTTCTTGTTTTTATCATTATTTTGTACTTGTTCGCCAGAATTGGGTCCAGGTATAACAGGATTATTGTCTGGAGCAGTTTTGGAGAACAAGTTCAGCAAGCATTTAAGGCATTTTTTTTCAAGCAAGAAACATATAAGAATAACAATAACTGCTATTACGAAAGGTATTCCCCATTTCTTCATCCAAGTCCATTTCCCGCTTATTATCGAAGAATCCGTTTCTGGGAGTTCTCCAGTTTTCTTAGCAACGTCAGTCTCCTCTGTTGGCTTATTATCTACATCAGTAAAAATAAGTTCCCAATGCTTTTCTCCATGTGTTATGGAATATCTCGTATCTGTATAAAAATATAAATCACGTGGAACAATGGAATTTTGCATTTTTGTTTGGAATACCAGTACAGAATCCTTTGAGAGTATTTTTAACGTGTCAGACACACGAACCTGATATTCCAATGTGATTTTATTTATCAAGATAGAATCGGGTAGCTGAAGCTTAATCACAGAATCTTTTTTGAAACTTATATTGTATTCAGAAAATTTTATGATACAGCAACTATCATTCAATTCAAGCGTTGTTTGGGCATACGACACAGACTGTATTGACAGCAAGCCCGCAAGAGCAAGCGCCACAGTTATCAACTTATTGGATATGTATTTCTTCCTATTCATCTTGTCGTCATTATATTGTTATTATTATATAGTTACTGGCCAAATACTGCGT
This sequence comes from Prevotella sp., assembly GCA_021204735.1. Lineage (GTDB taxonomy): Bacteria > Bacteroidota > Bacteroidia > Bacteroidales > Bacteroidaceae > Prevotella. Next base: position 4,503 of record JAJPYV010000207.1, on the reverse strand, counting down.
TTTGTTATCTCACTCGTCAAATCTACACCCATGGGGGGCCTTCCCCTCGAAACTTGCCCATCAAAATAGACAGACACATTATTCTTGTAATCTATCTTCATCTGTACATTCAACTCATTTCTTCCGCCGAAATTTGCCCTGTCATACTCTTCCATTACAGAGATGAACTCAAAATCACCTCTGGCAAAAGCATTTCGTGTGTCATCTGGAGAAAGATATGTTTGGATTAGTTTTATGGAGTCTGTGGCGGCTGTACCCTCTACTGTGATATTTCTACCGAAATAATCATCAAATTGATTATTGTCTGTCAGCGGGAGATCGGCACTTCGCAAAAGTTCAGTATAACAATATTCTCCACCTAACCTCCTATATATGAGTCCGTATGACGCATAAAGACGGCGTGACTTGATAATTACAGGTGATTCGGGAGAACTGAATATATTAGCACGAATCATGGCACCTTCCACCACGGCTGTCTTTTCCTTATCTTCATCTCCTTCTCCATGAAGATTTAATATTCTTGCATCTGTATAATTTTCCATCAAAGCAGTCTTTATGGCTCCTAAACGGCAGCTACGCCCTGACATTATCACGGTATCTATTCTCAGATTAGGATCTCCAACATAAGATAGGAGATGTGATATTATTCCTTCTGTAACTTGCGAAAGAAAATTCATAAAACGTTCGTCTTCAAGAATAACAGAACTATCAAACGAATCGGCAACAACGTTGCCATTAGCTGCTATTTCCCATGTCAAATCGTTCCCTGGCCTTAACGCCGGCTTTATCTTTTCTTTAATTTGTTCCTTGACGGCTAAGCGCTCGAGCAATATTTGAACGGAAGGTTGAGCCTCTGTAGATACTGTGCTGCGAAATCTTATAGCACCAACAATCCTATCATAAATAATCTGGGCAATGATATAATCGAGATAATTACCTGCCTTCCCGGTGCCAATCTTCCCAAGGATGCTTACTTCAAATTTACCGCTCTCGTTATTGTGATGTTTCTTAAATAAGGTGAGGTCCAGCGTTCCGGCACCCATATCATAGACGAGTCCTATCTCGTCATCTCTCATATTTCTGACTTCATTGTTTTGGAAAGTCTCCCAATTAGAAATATAATATGCTGCAACTGCATCAGACTCAGAGACAAATCTTAAATATTCATCTCTCACCTTCGGGAAAGTTTTACGAGCGATATTCTCAAGTGTTCTTAGGTGTACGGGGGTGTAAGTGTTAGGATAAGTAAGGACAAGTTTGTTTATGCTTTTATTCTCTGTCATGGGGAAGATAAAGTATTTGAACAAAGCAGAGTAAGCTTCAAGAAAGATACTTGAAACCCGCAACAAGCATGTCTCTTCGTTATTAGCCAACGCATCTCTTACCTGGACGGGAGCTACCTCAGCCCCATTCCTCCTCATATATTGAAATGTCATAAAGTCATCATTCGCCGGCAGGAATTCATTACCGACAAGAATCTTTAGACACGGCAATTGGGTCCTAACATCGGTTCTTATTAAACTCGTTGTAGGAGAGAGGCATACCGACAACTTGGTGTACGGTACATTATCATTCATATCATGTTCACTGCATAAAGTGCTTGCATTGGGGGCATTCACTGTATGCAGAACAACATCAGAAGATAAAAAACAAGTGCCGGTCTCGGCCGTGTCTTCCTCCCAATCAGTACCATAGAATATTGCGTTCTTCCTTTCTCTCAGATTTATTATCTTGTTATCATAACTGCAAACAATGGCGGACGATCCGTAGTCCACGCAGAGCCATTCAGGATTTGGCTCAAGATGGAGTCGCCATCTGACAGGAATGCTGAATGTTTTCTTATCCTCATCGTTGTATGTTCCCCTCCCGTCTTTATCTTCCCAATAATCAAAAGTAAGAATAGAGTCAATCTGAAAATTGTACTTTGGTGAATTTACCAATTCTACTATGTTGCAAGGGTCGAACGACAAATTAATTGTGGTCTTGGATTCGATGCCATTGCAAAGGAAAAAACCTTCTGGACTCGTCATGCTATCAACATTTGGACCATCGAAACGGATGAATTCATTAGATAGAATGGTGCCATCTGCGCCCAATACACGAACATCTTGATTACCCAAAGATTCCCTTAGTGTCAAATTCTTGATGTATAAACCTGCATTAGGGTTAGAATTGTCGGTAGCGATATTGCAGAGAATTACGTCTATTTGCCATGAGAGGTTACCACGTGGAACAAAACGTAGCAAATCGGTAACAATCGTATGGTTGTTTTGGCACAACTCTGGCTCTACACTTTTTTTGATAAAAACTTTAAGCTCAGTACCCTGTTTATCCTTTAAGAGTTTGAAGTGCTTTTGCTTAAGAATGGTTTCCCTAACCCCCGGACTATAAGAGGCAGCATGTATGATGGTAGTTTCTATCACGAAATCCTCTTCATCATTTATGGGATTATAAATATTTGTGAAATCCACATATACCGGTATTTTCAAAGCATTCGTACTTCCGCCTTTTATTGTCTTCTTAGTTGTTGTTTCTCTGTTTTCAAAAGATACGAAATCTGGCAGCTCTTGTGGATGGCTCCCATTTGCCTTTAGCAATTTGAGCGAGACTGTAACAAGCTGGTCGGGAGTATATTGGAAATCATCTTCAATCCAAGCCACAAACGTTCCAACCTGTTTTCGCCTTATCGAAGATGCATATTGTATTTTTTCGTTAACAAGACTTATATCAAATTTTGGTTTTATTCCAAGTGGTTCGAAGATTAAGTCTATCTGTCCATTCACAGAGTCTACCACCTTATTTTTAAGGTCCAGCAGGTTCACCTTAAACGTGATGGGGTACTTTCTTGGATTGTCGTCCTGTTGGCGTTGGCAGTCCTTTATCTCTCCGTGATAGAATAGAAGCTGGAAAGGCATCTTCATATCCGACAAATGCACATCAACAGGGAATCTTTTCTGCAAAACCTCTTTACCATTATATAAGATCGAGAACAAACGGTTTTTATCGCACACTACTTCATCTGGGACATTAATGTCCGAAACCGAGAGTTTTAAATCTCGGCTGACACGGTTAAACTTACGAAAGCATTTTGCCAGTCCTGATTTCTTCTTCAGCACATTCACATTCCACTGTAAGTCGACATTAACCTTTTCCTCTGTGGATCTATTATTTAGTTTTACCTTTACTTCCATAATTCAAAGCTTTGTGATTTTAATGTCCTTATTCTCCGGTTTGTAACCATTTACCCAAACGAAAATGCGAATCACAAGAATTCCCAAGATGATTATCCCTATGAGAAGAATGATAAGATCCCATAAAACTACTGCTGCAATAAGGTCATTCGGAAACCACCACCAATATGCATCAGACAATGACCAAATACCCAATACTTTGACCTCATCTTGCAACTCTACAACCTGGGTTACAGACATTCCTTTATCATTGATAGGAGAAATAAGATACCCGTTATAGAGCCCGTCTTTCAATGCAAGGGACATGGAAACTTCTACAGAATCACCTTGGGATATTTCTTCCGAGGGAATGGCCATATCGAAAGACCATTCATCCCCGTTAGTGCCATTTACCTCATTGGCACAATAAGTCACTATTATACCCTCATCACCACCTTCAAAAAATATGGAGGGAGTGATCAATTCAATACTCTTGATTTGGTATCTGTCCGGGTTTAGGGGATGAACTTTAAAATTAAGTTTGTAGTGCCCCCGAATACGCTTGAAAGAGAGTCGAGAGGGGAAATCAGTAGTGGAATAAACAGATGGCTGTTCGCAGGCGAGAACATCATAGGTTGTGATTTTATATCTTTTATCCTCAGAAATATAAATAGGATCCCCAACCAGCTGAACGAACCTATATTCCTCGTTAAATTTTCCAATTGTATTTTTTACTCCTTCTGCCATTTCCTTGAATATCCAATAAGGAGACCGGTTTGTATTGTAATTCACATAGACCGATAAAGTACTTTGAACCTGGTTCCATTCCGATTTAAAATCATCTTCAGTTCCGTTAATAATATCATCAGACACAAGCATCAAGATGGTTCTGTCGGCACAAGGTATGGCATCTGGGCGATTTTTAGTTTCCATAACACAATACGGCTTGGCGTGAGATTGCATTGAATAAGCATCACTTCCTATTAGTTGAGGCTCTCCATTGGGCCAATTATTGAACAGTTCACGCACTTTAAGCCCCTTGAGTGGTACCCATATAACATCCTTATTATGTGAATCCTGATACGGTCGGACAAACCTCTCTATTGAAGGATAAGACTCCATCGCATATCCAACAATTGACAGATAGTTATTATCCCTTATCCAATCATGTTTTATTAAAATGCTGTCTATCGTATTTAAAATTTTGGGGGAATTATAATACGCTCTATAACGAGGTGTGGCCCTATCAAACGCAATGATGATATGATTGCATTGATTCTGAGCATTTGCATGGATTGTCACATTGACCATCAGCAAGCACAAGCATAAGCTC
>JAJPYV010000013.1 GCA_021204735.1 Prevotella sp. | reverse complement strand
GCATTATACGATGGATGGTGGTAGTCTTTTTCGGCTCCACCATTCTTGCTGTTGTGGCATTACGTTTCATCCCTGTGTATTTCACACCGTTGATGTTCATACGCTGTGTGGAACAGGTGAAGAATGGCGAACACATAAAACTGCACCACAGTTGGGTGTCGTTGAACAAGATATCCCAGCACATGCCAGTAGCGGTAATGGCGAGCGAGGACCAACGTTTCCTCATCCACCACGGATTTGACTATAAAGCCATAGAAAAAGCAGCAAAGCACAACAAAAACAGCAGCAAGAAATTAGGTGCCAGTACCATTTCTCAGCAAACAGCAAAAAACGTATTCCTATGGCCAGGCAGGTCATGGTTAAGAAAAGGATTGGAAGCCTATTTCACTGTACTCATCGAATTTATGTGGAGCAAGCAAAGGATAATGGAAGTGTATCTCAATTCAATAGAGATGGGAAAAGGCATATACGGAGTGCAGGCCGTTGCCGAGGACAATTTCGGTAAGGACGCAGTGGATTTATTCAGAAGCGAGTGTGCCCTTATCGCAGCCACATTGCCCAACCCATTGATATACAACTCCGCCGCTCCAAGTGATTACATGTTGAAACGCAAGAGACAGATAGAGCAACAGATGAAGTTCATCCCCTCATTCCCTATGGAAGGCCAGGATATTGACCCAAATACTACTTCCGGTGGCATTTACAAAAATAAAAAATAACACAACGACAAACAAGACTCAAAAATGAATATCGATTTCCTCGAACAACTGAATGAAAGTCAGCGCAAGGCAGTAGAATATTGCAGTGGTCCCTCGTTGGTGATTGCCGGCGCAGGATCGGGCAAGACACGAGTATTGACTTACAAAATCGCCTATCTGCTCAGTATGGGGATGAAGCCGTGGAATATCCTTGCCCTGACATTCACCAACAAGGCAGCCAACGAGATGAAACAACGCATCGGAGCATTGGTGGGTGAGGAATTGGCAAAATATCTCTATATGGGAACGTTCCACAGTATTTTCTCACGTATCCTGCGTGTCGAGGCGGAGAAAATCGGATATTCACAGAATTTCACCATATACGATGAAGCCGACTCCCGTAGTCTGATTAAGACAATCATCAGGGAACTGCAACTTGATGACAAACTGTATAAGCCAGCTGGTGTACATTCGAGGATAAGTATGGCGAAAAACCATTTGATACTCCCCGATTTATACGTGCAGATGACAAGCCTGACAGAGCGTGATGCAAGTCAACATGTCCCTGCAATGGGAATGATTTATTCCGCCTATTGTGCACGGTGCAAGAAAGCGAATGCAATGGACTTTGATGACCTACTCACCAACACCTACACCCTATTCAACGAGCATGAGGATGTCCGTCAGAAATATGCTGAACGGTTCAACTACATCCTCGTGGACGAATATCAGGACACCAACTCCGTACAACAGAAAATCGTATGGCAACTGTCAAAGGAGCGTCAACTTGTATGTGCCGTAGGTGATGATGCCCAAAGTATTTACGCTTTCCGAGGAGCAAATATCGACAACATCCTCGATTTTGAGAAGTCATTCTCCGACATGCGACTGTTCAAGTTGGAGCGCAACTACCGTAGTACACAGCGTATCGTGGAGGCTGCAAACAGTCTTATCAAGCACAATGAGCGACAGATACCAAAAGATGTGTACAGTCGTAATGATGAAGGAGAAAAACTGTTATTGAAACCTTCGTACAGCGACCGTGAGGAGGCAATTATTGTCTGCAATGAGATAAAGAGAATCAAAAAAGAAGACAGATGTGAGTACAGCGACTTTGCCGTGTTGTACCGCACTAACTCACAAAGCCGCAGTTTTGAGGAAGCTATGCTGAAATCAAACATCCCCTACCGCATCTATGGCGGTTTGGCATTCTACCAGCGAAAAGAGATAAAGGATATTTTAGCATATTTCCGAATAGTGGTAAATCCTGACGACGAGGAGGCATTCAAACGAATAATCAACTATCCAAAGCGAGGACTCGGAGACACCACGGTAGCCAAAATCGCAGGTATTGCTTCGTTAAATGGAGTCAGTTTGTGGACAGTAATCTGCTCGCCTGGGCAATATGGACTATCTGTAAGTAAGGCAACACTTACCAAACTCCATGAATTTAAAGAACTTATAACAGGCTATATCAGTAAGTTCCCGATGACAGATGCTTACACATTAGGTATGGAAATAGTGAAGAGCAGTGGTATTTCCGCAGACATCTACTCAGATAAGACACCAGAGAACGTGTCACGCCAGGAGAATGTAGAGGAACTTCTCAATAGTATCAAGGAATTTGTTGAAAGCAGACAGGAGGAAGGACGGCAAGAGGAAGTCAGTTTGTATGATTTTCTGCAGGAGGTTTCCTTGCAGACCGACCTTGACAGTGATGATAATGCTGGAACCGACCGGGTCTCCCTTATGACAGTACACAGTGCCAAGGGACTTGAATTTCCCACGGTATTCATTGTAGGACTTGAGGAGAACATTTTCCCGAATGTGCTTTCTCTTAACAGTCGTAGGGAATTAGAAGAAGAGCGGCGATTGCTCTATGTCGCAATAACACGTGCCAAAGAGCATTGCATTCTCACATTCGCAAAAAACCGTTATCACTATGGAAATATGGAAATGCAGTCGCCAAGCAGGTTCATCAAAGACATTGACCCACGACTAATTCAGGTTGATGATGCGAAAGACCTGTTCATGAGACAGACAAACCCATTCAATACCAAACCGTCATTTTTCCAATCAGATAACCGTTATCAGAACAGCCGTCCTGTTGCTACACAGTTTAAGGCAGACCCCAAACCACGTGAAGCAACTCACTTTGAGGAAAAGCCCATTTCAGACACCTTCTCCCCACGTTTCAAACGATTGCAGGCTGCCGCCGCAGGCAGTTCCAAACCAAAAAACAGCAGTTATGTTACCACTAATATCAAGGAGAACAGTGTAATAGAGCATGAGCGTTTCGGATTGGGGACGGTGATAAAACTCGAAGGCACGGGCGAGAATCTTAAAGCCACCGTACAGTTCAAGAACGCTGGTGTAAAACAACTTCTGTTGAAATTTGCGCGTTTCAAGGTTATCGGATGATTACGTTTCAAACCAATTTCTCATTATGATAAGACGTATTTGTTGTTTTGTGATATTATTAATTGCCTTCTCCCAAACTGCTCTTGCACAGGTGGAATTTGTAAAGGAGTGCGCACAAAAGTCATTCCCCGACAGCATACCGGCAGGGAATTACAGTGGGATAACACATATAGAAGGAGATGAATATGCCGTAGTTTCCGACAAGTCAGATACCGATGGCTTTTTTGTATTCAAAATTGATATAGACTCTGTTTCAGGAGAGATAAGCAGTGTCAGGAACATGGGATTTCATGGAGACAGTATGAGAGATGCTGACTGTGAAGGTATTTTCTATCGCCCTTCATCATCCACATTTTTCATTTCCCGTGAGAGCGACAACGCCATAGCTGAATATGACAACAATGGTAAGGCGACAGGGAGGCAAATGGAAATTCCAGAGATATACAAGAATGCTGTAAACAACTATGGTTTTGAGTCACTTACCTACGATGAACAGCAGCACCTGTTTTGGACGGTCAATGAGAGTACTCTTAGCGGTGACGGTGACTATGCCACGTCAACAAATGGAGTGAGGAACATACTTAGAATACAGTCGTTTGACGATCAACTCAAGCCTCAACAACAGTTTGCCTATATGATGGACGCCCCTATCTCCAATGCAGAGGCAGGCAACTATGCCATGGGAGTGAGTGAGATGACAGCCATCGGTGACGGCAGGTTGCTTGTTCTCGAACGGGAGTTTTATGTACCTAAAGCCAAAATCGGGGCATTCGTACAATGCAAGTTATATGAGATTACACCAGAAGATAATATTGCAATATCTCCTGACGAGCCAATCTCCGAAAACACGCCATTCATCCAAAAACGACTTGTACACTCATTCACCACGAAATTGAGTCTTTTCAACCATGCCATTGCAAATTATGAAGGCATGTGCCTCGGTCCTACGCTTACTGATGGTAGCAGGACATTGGTTCTCGTAAGCGACTCCCAAAACCAGTATGCAGGAGTGCTGAAAGACTGGTTCAAAACACTTGTCATAAAGTTTTAGGATTTCCTAAATTCTTAAGTTTTTGTTTTTTACGCATAAACATCATATCTTTGTGTAACAAAAAGAGAAAACCATGAACAAAATAAAAACCATATTTTTGCTGTTATTAGCAAGTGCGCCTATGCTGTGCATGGGACAATCAATGGAAAGTCAGGGAATGGTTGATGTGCAACAGAAAGACCCGTCGATACAGGTCAGTCTGATGTATTCCCGTGCGGACAACTTCACTGGTGTGGTATTGTATGACACCCTTAGACACGCCTACCTGCACCCAAAAGCCGCCGAAGCAGTGGTGAAGGCACAGAAACGACTGAAAGAGTTGCGCCCAGACCTCAGTCTGAAGATATATGATGCAGCACGCCCGATGTCGATACAGCAGAAGATGTGGAACAAGGTAAAGGGAACCTCCAAGAACATATACGTCAGCAACCCAGCCAATGGTGGAGGTCTGCACAACTATGGCATGGCTGTTGACATCACGCTATGCACTATCAACGGAGACTCGATACCAATGGGAACGAAAATCGACTATATGGGCAGTGCGGCGCATATCGACAACGAGAACACCCTTGTCAAATCGGGCATTATAAGTAAGGAGGCACAGCAGAACCGAGAACTCCTGCGTGAGGTGATGCAATATGCCGGTTTCAAACCACTCAGAACAGAATGGTGGCATTTCAATTTGATATACAGAGAGACAGCGAAGAAATATTATAAGGTAATCAAATGACTTCCGAAGAGTTTATCCTGTTGCACCGCAATGATGACGTCAAGACACTTGCCTTGAACGCATCAAAGTTTCCCGACATAGACTTCGGCTATGCCCTCGACCAGATTGCGGGGTGGCAGAAGGCGAGAACCAAATTACCGGAATGGGCAAACAAGGAAGGAATAATATATCCCCCTCACCTGCCAATGGAACAATGCTCATCGGAAAAGACAGCAAGATACAAGGCAGATGTCGCAAAACGACTTATCGAGAATTTACCCTTTTCATTACAGAAAGATTCGGAAAAACTGATATTGGTTGACCTTACAGGGGGGTTCGGTGTTGACTTCTCATATATGGCAAGTACATTTGAAAAAGCAGTATATGTAGAGCTGCAGGAAAGTCTTTGTGACATTATTAGGTATAACCTGCAAGTATTGGGAAGAAAAAACTGCACGGTGGTAAATGCCGACTCAGAGCAGTATTTAGCAAGAATGCTACCAGCAACACTAATCTTCGTTGACCCAGCACGGCGTGACCAACATGGAGGAAGGACATTCGCCATAACCGACTGCACGCCCAATGTACTTGAACTCAAGGAACTACTCTTGAAAAAATCAGAATACGTAATACTGAAACTGTCACCGATGCTCGACTGGCATAAGGTGATTTCAGATTTCGGCAACTGCGTGGGTGAGGTGCATATCGTGTCCTCCGACAACGAATGCAAGGAACTGCTTATTGTTATCTCACGCCATTACACTAAATTAGATAGGGTATTCTGCGTCAATGACAATGACATTTTCAGTTTTGCGCCTAATGAGAATAGTTTGTCAAAGCCAATCTTCTTATCCCAAAACCCACAAGAAAATATATCTTCCGAACTATCCCCCAACCGCTATCTGTATGAGCCTAACCCATCAATAATGAAAGCAGGGTGTTTCCCGTTGATTGAGCAGAGTTTTGGAGTGAGGGAAGTCGGGAAAAACAGTCATCTGTTCGTTTCTGATAAACAAATATCCTCATTTCCAGGCAGGAGTTTCTTCATAACAGCAGTAACATCGATGAACCGCAACCAACTGAAAGCCACTATCGGAAACCTGAGAAACGCCAACATAGCCGTAAGAAACTTTCCCTTGAAAGTGGCAGAACTGAGGAAACGGTTGAAACTCGCTGATGGTGGTGATACCTATATCTTCGCCACAACAGTTGAGGACGGCAGGCATCTGCTTGCGATTTGCAGGAAAGCAATTTAGTGGCTATCTCCTCACGTTCACGTTCTTCATGAAATAGATGTAATACAGCACGCCAGCACAGAGCAGACAAACGGGGAAGGCACACCATACACCTACAACGCCAATGCCTAAGTAAATTCCCAAGAAATATCCGAGTGGCAAGGAGATAATGAAATAAGAAAGAAACGCAATCCATATCATCGGCTTTACGCATGATATACCACGCAAAGCATTGGCAAAGGTATATTGAAGACCATCACCAAACTGATACACCACGACAACTATTGTCAGTTGGGCAACCAACCTACTCACCTCATTGCTGTCGGTAAACCAATATCCCAAATTGTGGCGGAGCGAGAGGACAGTAATCGAAAGGACAACGGCTATTACCATAATGACGTGAAAGCCCGAATTTACAGCACGGTGCACATTGGTAATCTCGTTTCTTCCGTAAAAGTAACTCACCCTTATCGCAATGGCAGCCGCCATTCCACAGGGAATCATATAAAGCACCTGTGAGATAGTCAGCATTATCTGGTGAGAGGCAAGAGCCGTGATTCCAATCCACCCGACGAACACAGTGGACAACATAAAGGCAGACGTTTCCATGCCAAGTTGCATAGCCAACGGCACACCGAGAACATTGAGCTTTCGGAAATCATTCCTGTTGACCCTACCTGCGAAATAACCCTTGCGATACCGCCTATAACGATTTGGCACAAGAAAAATGGCAAAAATACCCAAGAACATCAGTACTCTGGCAATCAATGTAGAGATACCCGCACCGAGAAGTCCAAGTTCCGGCATTCCGAGATTTCCGTAAATGAGAACCCAGTTGCCGAAGATATTGAAAAGGTTGCAGGCGATAATCACTATCATTGATATCTTCGTGTCGGTTATACCATCAAAAAACTGTTTGAAAGAGTTGAACCAACAGAGGAAAGGGAGTGAGAAAATATTCACCAAAAGGTAATCCTTCATGATAGGCAGGAGTTCTTTTGGCTGTCCCATACGATGGATATTGAAATAGAAGATTACGGCAACGGCAACTAAAATCACGGCGACCACCGTATTTGTAGCGATACTGTTGCGCAACATTCCGCCAGTCTGCTCAATCTCGTCTCTGCCGTACATACTTCCCACTACAGGCGTAAGACCGAAGGAAAAACCTAAGTCAATGATGATAAGGAGCGTGAACATAGAACCTACAAAACTCGCTGCCGCAAGTTCGTTGAGACTATGATGCCCTATCATCAGCGTGTCGGCAAAGCCAAGCACGATATTGCCTATCTGTCCCATGACGATAGGCACGCCCAACTTAACCAACGACCTGTAATGTGGTGAGTATATCCTGAAAGAATAAGCCATTGCGGGTGCAAAGGTAACTCAAACGTTGTGAAAAAGCAAAACAAAATACTTATCAAACATTAAAAGTCACGATTGCGTGACTTTTTCTTTCAGTCAGTTTTTCCTGTACTTGCAGAACAATGTTTTCGTGGAGTAGTTGGATTTTGATTGCGGGAGGTCCATTACGATTTGCATGTTGTTTTCAGAAATGGAATAGACATAGAAAACAACGTTGCCATCAGAAACGACAGCCGAACTGTTCGGTCTGTAACCATATTTCATGTTCTCCGACACTGCATAGCGGTTTAAGGAGTCAGCAGGCTGGGAGAAAGATATGGAATCGGCAGAAATATGAAGAATATTATATTTATTGATTTCAGGAGAGGAAAAACGCTCTTTCTTGTAGCGTTTCGACCACATCACCTCATGAGCCTCAACAAATTCCCATGCAGTTCCTGTGGCGAGCTCCGTAAAATCGTCAGCCATTACCCTCGACTTTTCAGGCAATGCCGGATAGTTGTCATTGAGTTTTGTGATGTCGTATTTGTATTCATTGCGGTAGCGGGAAAGTTCCTCGCTGCTCATCCTACGGTAAACGGCATACAAGTATGTTTTCTTTCCGTCACCGGAAATGCCGTTATACTTAATCAGTCTAAGAGTATTCTCACTCACGGTAAGCACCCTGAACAACTCATCAGAACCAGACATCAGTTGGTTGGTTTCCTCGTTGAAATAATAAACCTTTTTGCTATAACCTTTCAGAGGATATTCATCAAGAGAAGAATATGTAACTAACGTGTCACCATCAAACATATATTGGTCGGGCGTGCCACCATAAATCTCATCCCAGTCTTGCTTTTCAAAAGAGCCGTCAGCATTCACCTCGTGCGCCTCAACATATTTCCAGCCATTACCGTCAAGACAAGAACTGAGATAACCGGCAGAATAGTTCATCTGCAACGGCACGATATGGTCCTCATCCTCACCGCATGAAACTACAGTCATCGCCAAAAATAGCGCAACGACTATGGAGCAAGAAAACCTGATTATATGTCCTGTTCTGACAAGCATTTGACAAAAATAATGTTTTTTCATTGAATACACGATAAAAAGAAGAAAAAATTGTATTTACATTCATCTTTTTCAATTATTCCTGCTTTTGCCGTTAAAATTCCTAATCTGTGCCACAAGTATTGTAGTGGTGATTGTTTATTGGCAAGAAACGAATCCTTTTAACGGCAAATAAGCAACTACTGTGGGCATTTGTCTATCTTCTAATTGTGCCACAGCTTGTGGCACAATTGAGGTTTGTATTTGCTCCCCAACTTGGGGAGTAATTGTAATCATTTGATTATAAATGAAATAGAAATTTTTCATATAATACAAGTTGGTCTTTAAAACTCAACAATTCTTATTTCCCGCTTTCAACACCAAATTTACAAATCGGCACTGGGAATATCTATGG
>JAJPYV010000037.1 GCA_021204735.1 Prevotella sp. | reverse complement strand
AATACAATAAAAGAATAATGCAACAGAAAATTATCATTCTTGATTTCGGTTCACAAACCACACAACTCATCGGAAGAAGGATCAGAGAACTTGGCACGTTCTGCGAGATTATGCCATACAACAAGTTTCCTGAAGACGAAGAAGGTATCATTGGTGTTATCCTTAGTGGTTCACCATATTCGGTACATTCCCCAGAGGCTTTCAAGGTTGATTTGAATAAAATTGTAGGTAAGTATCCAGTGCTTGGCATTTGCTATGGTGCCCAGTACATTGCCAATTCATACGGAGGAAAGGTAGAGAAGACAGATACCCGTGAATATGGCCGAGCACACTTAAAGACATTCGATGGAGCAGACCCGCTTTTCAAGGGTTTTGAGAAAGATTCGCAAGTATGGATGAGCCATGGCGACACGATAACGGCAATACCATCAGACTGCCATGTAATAGCATCTACCGCCGATGTTAAGTTTGCCGCATACGCCTCAGACAGCGTTCCACTTTGGGCAGTACAGTTTCATCCAGAAGTTTATCATACCACACAAGGTACGCAGTTGTTGAAAAACTTTGCCGTTGATATCTGTGGAAGCAATCAAGAATGGAGTACGGCATCATTTGTTGAATCCACCATACATGAGTTGAAAGAACAAATTGGCAACGACCACGTGATATTAGGATTAAGTGGAGGTGTTGATTCGTCTGTATGTGCCACATTACTCAATCGAGCAATAGGCAAGAATCTCACTTGTATATTCGTAGACCATGGTATGCTTCGCAAGAATGAATATCAAAAGGTTATGGACGCATATCAAGGACTTGGATTGAATGTCATTGGTGTTGATGCAAGCGAGAGATTTTTCAAGGATCTTGAAGGCGTTACCGATCCGGAGCAGAAACGCAAGATTATCGGGCACGACTTTGTGGAAGTTTTCAATGGAGAGGCAAAGAAGATAGCAGATGCCAAATGGCTTGCGCAAGGAACGATATATCCCGATAGAATAGAGAGTTTAAGTATAACAGGTATGACCATAAAGAGTCATCATAATGTTGGTGGACTGCCAAAAGACATGCATCTTAAACTATGTGAACCATTAAAATGGTTGTTCAAGGATGAGGTTCGTAGGGTTGGTTATCAATTAGAGATGCCAGAACGATTAATAAAGAGACATCCATTTCCAGGTCCCGGGCTTGCCGTTCGTATCCTTGGTGACATCACACGCGAGAAGGTGCGTATCTTACAAGATGCAGATGATATATATATCGAGTCGATGCTGAAATATATCTGTGAGGATGGTGAGAGTTTATATGATAAAGTATGGCAGGCAGGTGTTGTACTTCTTTCTACAGTACGTAGCGTAGGAGTGATGGGTGACGAGCGAACATACGAACATCCCGTTGCATTGCGTGCTGTTACAAGTATGGATGCTATGACAGCCGACTGGGCACGATTACCATTTGATTTTATGGCAAAAGTATCGAATGAGATTATCAATAAGGTAAAAGGAGTGAATCGTGTTTGTTATGATGTTTCCTCAAAGCCACCTTCGACAATAGAGTGGGAATAGCAAAATAAAAGGCTTAATCAATAAGCCTTTTTATCACCGCGTATCATATCGGCAACGGTTTTCATTATTATTTGAATGTCCAGCCAGAAATTCCAATGTTCTATGTACCAAATATCTTTTTCCACTCGACGTTTCATGTCATCTATAGTCTGGGTCTCTCCACGCTCCCCATGAGTTTGCGCCCAACCGGTAATGCCCGGCTTTACAAAATGCCTGATCATATAATCAGCAATAAACTTAGAATAATAATCAGTGTGAGCCAGCATGTGAGGGCGTGGGCCAACGATGCTCATATCCCCTTTCAGAACATTGATAAATTGTGGAAATTCATCGATATTCGTATGGCGCATGAAAGAGCCCCATTTTGTAATACGCGGGTCGTTTTTCACCGCTTGAAGCTCATCACACTCTTTATTTACTTTCATGCTTCTGAATTTGTAGCAATAAAACTCCTTACCGTCATAGCCTGTTCTCTTTTGTTTGAAGAAGATAGGACCAGGCATTGTTATTTTGGTAATAATTGTTACTATTATCAGGACTATTGGAAATATCGTGCAAGTGAAGACCAATGAGACAACAAAGTCGAAAATGCGTTTAACAATTCTGTTGCGGACATCACTAAGAGGTTCATTATAACGTGCCATGACGTAAATTGCCCCAAACTCCTTGATTTGCGCTTTACGTATGTTGTTTATTGTTGGCAGATAATATATACGTATCATTTTTGCCTCGCATAAACGAAACAATGATTTTTCTTCCTCGATATCACCGTAAGCAGAATCGACATACAATTCGTCTACCTGATTCTCCTCCAAATATCTAATCAGCATGTTTTTTGAACCGAGATAAGGTATTTCCTCTCCAGTTATCATATTTGTAAGACGATTCTTATCCGACTCATGGAAGTAACCAATGAGATTGTAGCCATTCCATACATTTGTCATGAAGTCAACAGCCCGTTGAGCCATTTGACCAGAGCCCAAGATAATCGTTTTTACATTATTAGATTTTGATGTTTTTTTGTTTAAGAGGTAACTCCTAAAGATTAACCGTTCTATTGATGTGGTTATAAATACGATTAGAAATATTATGATAGAGCTATAGAAACCTGGCACTGCGACATGCGACATGCCGAGAAAAGCAGCATAGAGTACAATAAAAATCGCAGAAGTACGCGAAGTGTTGCTAAGAACCTTAGCCGGTTGTAAATGTCTGTGGTGAAGACTGATTGTAACAAACTGAAGAGCTATTATATATGAAATATTCGCCATAATAGCATTGTAAATACCATTGTCCCCTACATTTAGATAAGGAAAGTCAAAGATATAAGAGCCAACGAAAAAAACCACATTGAAAGTCAGCCAATCTATGACTGACACCATTAGACTAATTTTAAATGTTTTGTTAGAAGTTGATTTCATTTCTTATGATTGCTCAAGGCATTAAAGATAGGATCAGATTTTCTTTTTTCTAATGGCAATCAGTTGTGTTGTGTCAATTATACGACTAAGCAAATATCAATGACAGTCCACATAATTCCAAAAGTCCAGTTTAAAATCAGACGATACAAACAGATTAAGATTTTGTCTAACCACTGTTTTTGTACACTGTGTCCTATTATCATTTGCAAAAATAGAAATTTTTATACTTAATGCAAAAAAAAATCAGAAAAATATTGAATTTATTTTTGTTATAACAAAAAAAGACGTATCTTTGCGAAAAATATACACGAATGAAAAGGAATTTGCTTGTAATACCATTTGTCATTGCTATGCTGTTTACCATTCCTACGATAAGCTATGCAGAATCGGCAATTGAGATAATTGACAATGAATATCAAGAGATAATGATATCAGTCAATGCTTCCAAATTGCATGTTACTGGAGCGAATGGTCAGACATTGTATATATACAATGTAACGGGAGTATGTGTTATGAGCATGAAGATTGATAGTGCAGATCGCTATTATGATTTAAGCCTTTCAAGAGGATGTTATATTGTAAAAGTTGGAAATACGGTAAGAAAGATTTCCATTAAATAATAGAAGAAAATCATTTAAGATTTGTAAAGGTTGTTTTTTCTCTTATTTTTATGAAGTTAGCGTTCTCCTCATGTCATAGCTATGTGGAGTATATGTTGATGTTGAATACCGTGATGATGTTTCAAACAGTGATTATCCACATTCTGATGACATGACTCCGAATGAAGAGAAAATAAACGAATTATTGGCATCCGAATCGACAATACGCAAGGCTTTTGAACTTATAGTCAGGAGTTATAGTGAGCGTGTATATTGGAAAATAAGGCATATTGTACTTAATCACGAGGATGCTAACGATGTACTTCAAAACACCTTTTTGAAGGTGTGGAATAATTTGAGCACTTTTCAAAATAAGTCAAAACTGCTTACATGGCTTTATAGTATAGCAATAAATGAATCTCTTGACTATATTCGCAAGAACAAAAATACTTTCGCTGCCGATTTTTCAGAAGACATGACAGTAGCGAAAAGACTTATGGCAGACGAGTATTTTGACGGTGATGAGGCACAAGCCATGCTTATGCAGGCAGTAGCTACACTGCCAGATGTGCAACGTACTGTATTTACACTGCGGTATTTCGAGAATATGAAATACAGTGAGATGAGTGAGGTGTTAAAGACAACGGAAGGCGCACTGAAGGCGTCATACCATATAGCGGTGAAGAAGATAACAGATTATTTACACCTGCATGAGTGAAATTTTATTAAGAGGATTAAACTTTTCGATAAAAAAAACGTCATACAGACAAATTCAATTAATATGAGGGACGATTTCATTCTTGAGCAGAAATTCGGCAGGGAGCTTTCTTTTAAGGTTCCCCAAAACTATTTCAATCAGTTTGAGAAACAACTGTTAGAAAACCTACCAGAACTTCCGGAGAAGGAAGTCGCTCCGAAGACATTTATTTCAAAATATTTCAGGCGTATAGCATCTGTTGCTGCTTGTATTGCCGTTATAATCGTTTCTTCATTAATATATTTTAACAATAATATTCATAATGATCTGAGGAGCAATGTTAATGTTGTTAATGAACATGAGATATCTTCTGTTTATGCAGATTTTGTGATTGATGAATATTCAGATTATGCCCTACTTGACAATGATGACTTCTATTCATACGTTATGGACGAATAAGAAACAGTGGAGATGAAAAGATTTTTATTATTGATATTTGTGTTATCGGTATTATCTTACACCAATGCACAGCCTAAAAAAGACAGACCGAGCCCGGAATGTTTTCAGGCAGATTTAGAACAATTTGTTACGAAGAAGGCATGTCTTACTCCACAGGAAGCATCACAATTCTTCCCAATTTACGCTGAGATGTTTCGAAAACAGCGTGAAGTTCGTGATAAGATGAAAGTATTAAAAAGAGTAAAGCCCACCACAGATTCTGAATGCAAGGAAAATATTATAAAGCTTGATAATTTAGAGGTTGAAATGAAACAAATACAAAGGGCCTATCACGAAAAGTTCATGCAAATTCTCCCTGCAAATAAAGTTTACGATGTGATGAATGCGGAAGAACAATTCCGTAGACAAGCATTCAAAAACATGGCTGAAGATATGAGAAGAAGGTGAAAAATCAGAAATTTTTCACCTTCTTTCTGTTTTTTTGAAATACACGTAAAAAGCGTAAATACAATACAACACCCATAAAAAGTATCCCACATAATAAAGTGTGGCGATACTGAAAATGATGTAGTTTAAGGCGCAAATACCAGCTAACCCACATAAATAAAGAAAGGTATTGCCTGCAGATAGTATTGAGCGTACTACATCAATCGTTGCAATTCCAATTATAAGTATTGCCCATACCGACACAAGAAATATTGACAATATTGGAGGAACGATAAACGGGTTAAGTGTGGGGTGGTAGTAGAAATGCAGCCATACATCGGGAACAAACAACTGAATGCTTGAATACAGTGTTGCTGATAGAGCTACAACAAGAGCAAGGGCAGTCGGATAAAAAGAGTCAATATCGTTGAAATGAACGATTTTTGCATTTCTCCTGAAAATCGTTATCATCAGATATGTAACCGAAATCACGCTTATTATTATAAGGAATATAAGCATGTGGATGTCAGAAAATATGGATATGAATTGCGATATTGGATCGTTAGGAACAACGTGAGGCAGGAGCTCTGACTCATGGATCCAACCGAAAGTAGATTGATCTCTTGCCACCTGCACCCAGACAGAGTCAACCGAGTCTGATGGAAGAATACGGATGTCAGCAACGACGATATGTTCATGGCGATAAACTATCACGGAATCAGTCAACATATCATTAAGTTCCTCTTCCGGTTGTTGCTGGAGCAGTACTATAGAATCAGTTTTGACCACGAAATTGTAATTTTCCGAATAATGGCGAGTTTTTGAAAAAGAGACAGAATCAATTTGCTCCTTGCTGTAAACGGTCGATGTTGAATGCTCATTCGTCCTGTCATGATAACAACTTGTGAAAACGGCAAACATCAACACCAACAAGGCAATCGCAAAAACACTTTTCATATCATTTTTCTGCATATACATTCATTTGGCATTTAGAACAGTCAAATTGGAGTCTGAAGCGCTGCCCGTCAAAGAGTTTCAGGTAAAGAGGTTCGTGCCATTTAGATAGTGTTCCTCCATTTTTCGTACAATGTCCGAGGGAATAGCGTAAGCAATATCGACACTGCATTAAAAGTTTTTCCTTAGGCATTTTTACCTCAAATGCATCAGAGAGATTCGCAAAACCTTTATCAGAATAAAACTTTCGTGCGAGCCTGTTAGACACATTGTAAAGATAGGAATATTCATTTGGGTAAAACTCTTTTCTAATAGTTACATTAGTTATTTTGCTGTTTAAAGTTTTGACATAACCTTTGTGCAAATTTTCAATTAATGTCTCCACCATGCGTCGGCGTAAGTCAGTTAACAAACTTGATGGGATAAACCAGTCAAAGGTGGGAGAATCGAAAATTATGTCATGACATACAAAAGGAGTATTTCCCAATTTAGTAAGTTGCTTCACGATATTCTCCCTTTGAGGTTTTGTAGCCTTTTGTTTTTCAATTTCCAAAGTTAGTGAAACTTCCGTAATTCCATCTATTTTAGCTATAAGGCAAAAATCGTTTTCCATTTCATGGAAGAACATTGTTATGGCGATTTTCCGCTCACCACTTTTATGCGACAAGAGTTTTTCGAAAGCATAGTCATTATTCCTATATAGTTTATCCCCTTGTTTTAAGTTTTTGGGCACGACAAGAGGAAAAATTCTGTTGTTCACCACCTTGTTAACCCTAAATCCTTCGAGTTCCCGTTTTTTATTAACAAAGCACAATCCATCGCCATTAGCGAAAGCTGTTGTCCCCGCCACAGTGAATGAGTCTCCACGTATTTCCTTCACTTTTCCAACAAATTCCCCCATAGCCTTAGGAGTGTCAAAAGAAGATATGTCTTGTGTCCGTCCATTTATAAAATAATGAGTGAACCCCCGATTGAAAGTTTTGTTAAGATTGGGTGTGAAAGAATATGTGCAATTACCTAACGACGCACGCTGATATTGTTCAGAGCTATGAGCAATAATTCTGTTAAGTTCATTACTGTAAGCAGCCGTAACATTCTTCACATAAGTGACATCTTTCAACCGTCCCTCAATTTTGAATGAAGTTGCACCAGCTGTTATCAGTTGTTCAAGAATATCATACTGGTTCATGTCTTTCAATGAAAGTAAATGCCGAGAATGCTCAATAACCCTACCACCAGAGTCTTCAAGATCAAATTTCAGTCGGCAAAACTGTGCGCACTCCCCTCTGTTAGCACTCCGTTTAAAGCAATATTCAGAAGCATAACACAGGCCCGAGTAACATACGCACAATGCGCCATGCACGAAAACCTCCAATTCCACATCAGGAACAGCATTATGTATTTCCTCTATTTCCTGCAATGAGAGTTCCCTTGCCAATACAACCCTGCTGAAACCGAGCGCTTTCAGCCACTTTACTTTTTCTACTGTCCTATTATCAGTTTGAGTACTTGCGTGGAGTGTTATTGGAGGAATGTCAAGTTGCAATATGCCCATATCCTGCACCAAGAGTGCGTCAACGCCAGCATCATAAAGATGTTGGATTAAATCCTGTGTGACTTGCAGTTCATCATCATAGAGAATAGTGTTTACTGTTACATAAACCTTTACCCTAAAAATATGAGCATAGTTACAAAGTAAGCGTATGTCATCAATAGAATTACCAGCAGAAGCACGAGCCCCAAAAAGTTCTGCCCCGATGTAAACAGCATCGGCTCCATGGTCAATTGCTGCGATACCACATTCCAGATTCTTGGCAGGAGCCAAAAGTTCCAAACTTCTACTCAATCTCGTTTATATCGTAAGGGGTCTCTTGGTAAACGTAATAATTTATCCAGTTACTAAAAAGTAAGTTAGCATGTGAACGCCAAAGCACTACGGGCGGTTCAGCAGGATTGTCATTCCTATAATAATTTACAGGCAATCCCACATCATCCCTCTTGCCAACATCACGCTTATATTCCTTGTCTAATGTGTCAGGCGAGTATTCCAAATGTCCAGTTATGAAAAACTCACGTCCATTGCGTGCCATTACCATACCGACACCACTTTCAGCAGACTCCACAATCAACGAAAGTTCTTTGTTTCTCAGGATATCCTCCTTACGGATTTCAGTATGCCTACTGTGTGGCATATAAAAAAAATCATCAAATCCACGGAAAATTGGAAGAGTAGGTTCCAGAGCCTGTTGTCGGAAAATACCGAACATCTTCATTGATAAAGGATATTTCGGTATACCATAATGATAATACAGTCCAGCCTGAGCCGCCCAACAAATATATAAAGTACTGGTGACATGATTTCTTGCCCAGGAGAATATTTTTGTCAGTTCATCCCAATAAGTAACATCCTCATATTCAAAAGTCTCCACAGGAGCACCAGTTATTATCATGCCATCAAATTTCTCTTTCCTCAACACCTCAAAATCTTTATAAAACATCATCATGTGTTCAATAGGAGTATTTTTAGGAGTATGGCTTTTCAGTTTCATGAACGTAATATCCAACTGCAACGGAGTGTTTGAGAGCAGGCGGATTAAGTCGGTCTCTGTCGTAATCTTGAGAGGCATGAGATTAAGGATGACAATCTTTAAAGGACGTATATCCTGTGTGTGCGCCCTCGAACTGTCCATCACGAAGATATTCTCGTGTTTCAGTATATCTATTGCAGGTAACTTGTCAGGTATTCTTAATGGCATTATTTAAAATTTCCTTTATACGGTATGGTGGTTTATACAGATTCCCAATTTATACCATTCAAACAGTCG
>JAJPYV010000130.1 GCA_021204735.1 Prevotella sp. | reverse complement strand
AGTCTAAATATTGTTTCATATTATTATGGTTTTGTTTTTTTATTAGATGATATAGTGAAAAGGTTTATACCTTTAATAAATTACTCATACGAATAGGATAGGGTTAAGTTTCAAATATTTCCTTTATCCCATCTGGTATATGTGAACTTTTTATCCTCCATTCTGCAGGGTATAGGTTGTTTATACGGTTGCCAACGTCCTTGCCGAAACCGAGAGGATACCCTTTATATGTAATAAGGACATAACTATTTGGTGTATTTGTTCTATGCATGATACTTTCTTTCCGTAAATATCTTATCGCTTGTTCATATTCTAATTCTATTTGTGGAAAAGCTGAGGTGTTGAATGATGTTGACAGTGCTAACGATTGTGCGGGAACAATGTCTTTTCCTTTCGTTTCTCCAAGTTTTATTCCTGCTGATATTATTTTAAATGTTTGTTCTGCAATGTCGTATATGTTTCTCCACATCTTTGGTATGGCAATAAAGGAGTTCTCTTTTTTAATGATATCAAATAACTCAGGAGATTTCAGCCATTCTATATCAGGAAATATTCCTTGTTTCACAGAATTATCTTTGACATTCTTTTTTGCCTTTTTCGGCTTTTGTATGTCGGCAACAGTGTCATCACCGCAGTTTTTTTGCATTACTGCCATAAAAAGTCCTTCGCCTCGTGTCTTTCCTGGTAAAAAACGATATACTGGCTCATCGAGGTCAGGGTGCAGTGATCTAATGATATTCCATTCTCTTTCTATATTTACAGGAAGAATTTCAGCACCAAAAGTATCTTTTATGAACAATATGTTTTCTTCGTTTTCCTTGGTGTTGAACGTGCATGTTGAGTAAATTAGCAATCCGCCTGGTTTCAGGCATTCCCATGCATCTTCTATAATTTCTTGTTGCAATCGTTTGCATTTCTCAACTTTCTGTAGGCTCCACTCGCTTATTGCTGTTTCATCCTTGCGAAACATTCCTTCACCTGAACATGGCACGTCTGTAAGGATTATATCGAACATCATACCGCTTTTTCTGAAGTCTTTCGGATAGTTGTTTGTTACGATGACATCTTTGTTGCCGAACTTTTGCATGTTTTCTGCCAAAATCTGTGCTCTTGTTCCTATCGGTTCGTTGCTTATCAACAGGCTGCCTTCTGGCAACATGCTCCGCGCTACTATTGATTTCCCTCCTGGGGCGGCGCATAGGTCGAGCATCGTTACTGCATTATTTCCTACATATTGCCGCATAACATGGTCGATAAACATTGATGCTGCTTCCTGAACGTAATATACACCTGCATGGAGAAGGGGATCGAAAGTGAAATTTGGCCGCTCTTTTAGATAGTAGCCGTTTTCACACCATGGTACTCTGCCGTCACAAAGGGTGATTTTTTGATCGGAAACATGTTTCATGGTATTAAGCCTGATACTTACAGGGGGGTCTTCGGAAAGCCCCTGAGTAAGTGCTTGCCATGTCTCGTTGTCCATAATTTCCTTGGTGTATTTTACAAAATCTTCTGGCAGTATCATTGATCGTGATGATGAAATCTTATACAAAGTTACAAATATTTCCAAATTTCTTGTTTAAATTGTTGCATGTTTTGTGAAATTAACTTACTTTTGCATGGTGTTTATTAAATTAAATAACTAAACTTAAAATGATTGAATAAATCAACTAAACTCAAACGAATATTTACCAAAACAATTAACTCATGAAAACAAAACTATTGCTATTGTCATTATTAATGACTTCTATCTCTCTTAGTGTTAATGCTCAAAAGGAGGACAAAAATATTTTTGACCACCTTGCAGTTGGCATCACGGCTGGTACTCCGGGTATTGGCGTTGACGTTGCTACACCTGTCACCAATTACGTTCAGTTGCGTGCTGGTTTTGCAATATTCCCCACTATCAAGGTAAATACGCACATGAATCTCAATAGATCTGGTAATATTAATGGGTATGAAATTCCTTCTTCTATTGATGTACAGGGTAAGACAGGATTTACCAATGGTAAGTTTCTCGTTGATGTGTTCCCATTTAAACATTGTGCTTTCCATGTTACGGCAGGTGCTTACTTCGGTTCTACTGAAATAGTGAAAGCTTATAATAAAGAACCAGGAGCTTTGTCGGTGGTTAATGACTACAACAACTCTGAGTATGGTATTCAAAATCCTATCGGTTTACAGTTGGGTGACTATTTCCTCACTCCTGACGAGGATGGTAATGTAAATGCTCAGATTAAGGCGTGGGCTTGCAAACCATACGTTGGCCTTGGCTATGGTCGTGCCGTACCTAACAAACGTGTAGGTTTTATGGTTGAACTCGGTTGCCAGTTCTGGGGCTCTCCATCTGTTTGGTGTAACGGTAC
Organism: Prevotella sp.; assembly: GCA_021204735.1. Lineage (GTDB taxonomy): Bacteria > Bacteroidota > Bacteroidia > Bacteroidales > Bacteroidaceae > Prevotella. The sequence goes on along the minus strand of JAJPYV010000130.1, from coordinate 6,669 downwards.
TGAACTTGAAGAAGACAAAGTCGGTGAAGGCAGCGGCGGTATCATAAAGACATTGAGTAAGATAATCGTTTACCCTGTATTGAATTTCAGAATTTGCGGAAGAATATTGTAATCGCTTGTTGAGTGAATTATAAGAGACAGCACCGTAAAAATCAAACATTTTTTACGGTGCTGTTTTTTCGCCATAATGAATTTTTATTTTTTTTATTTTTAATTTTTAACTTTTTATTTTATATCTTTGCGGTGTAATTACCAAATTAGATAAACCTTAAATCATACAAATAGGGAGGAAATATATGGCATTTGATATTGAACAGTTGACGGCAGATGCTGAACGGGCTATGGAGTTGCAGGAGTTTAAGGATGACTTACAACTCAAAAAATCTGTCTTAAGTGATATAAAAGATGAGATTGAGAAAGAGTTTAGCGGTATCGTAAATTGCTGTTTGGATATTATCGAACAGTACAATACATGGGATTATCAATGTTATAAGAATGCTTATCAGCGTATTAATAGCAAGACTAAAGTGGAGACGCGCGAAACAATGGCTCTGTTGTCTGCGCATCTCGACGACATGATGATGTTTGATCATGATACTTGGCAAATGAAAGCTGTGCGGGATGCAAAGTTGTTGGAGTATAAAACAAATAAAGAGCAAACTATGGAAGACACGATGCTGTATGGCTTGTTTGGCACGTACAGAAGCTATTGCAAGTATTTCTATAATTTTGCCTTTCGTATAGGCATGAAAATCCAGGAATACACTTTCATGCACAATGATAAATACCTCGATATAGAGGATTTGGATAATGAGGTCCGTGCACTTTGCCTATACGCTGCTTTAAAGCATGAACTGTAGGAACCCGATTTATCGAGACCTCTCTCAAGCAGTCTTGCATTTTTAATTTTTAATTTTTCATTTTTAATTTTTCATTTTTAATTCTTAATTCCCGAAGCATCGCAAGCAACGTTCGCCACATCGAATTTTTAATTTTTAATTTTTAATTTTTAATTTTTAATTTGCGAAGCGCTTGTTTCCTTAATTATTCCAACGCATCCTGCTCCAATAACGAGGAACACTCCCGATACGAGCATCATACTGCTTTGTGCGCTGCCGACAATACTCAACACTGTGCCTCCTAATGCTGCTGCTATGATTTGTGGTATGCATATTGTACCGTTGAACAGACCAAGGTATGCTCCCATGTGACTGCCGTTTAAGGCATTGGTAACAATTGTGAATGGCATGGCGAGCATTGCTGCCCAAGCACAACCGATAAGCAGATATGGAATGAATAGCACATATTGATTGTGTATGAAAGGTATCATGAGAAATCCTATGCCGCCAATTATAAGGCTCGATGCGTAGGCTACCTTGCGGTTAGAGAACCGTGGGAGCATTACAGCCCATAGCACACTGCCTATTGCTTGTACTGCAAATAGTATTCCTACCCAGTTACCGGCTGCCTGGAAATTTTCTGATGCGGGGTCGGTGGTGTTCCAACAGGTTTCTGCTATCGCTCCATTGGTATAGTTCCACATATATAAAAAGGCTGCCCAACAGAAAAATTGTACTAATCCTACTGTCCAGAATGCTGTCGGGGCATCTCGAAGAAGTCTTATTACGTTTACTTTTTCTTCATTAAGGGGCTTGGCAAGTCCGTGATATTCAGCGTACTCTTTTGGCGGCATTTCTTTTACTTTTACTGATGTGTATATCACGCATAGTATCAGTATAATCGCTCCTATGTAGAATGAGTATATCACGGAGTCGGGCACAACTCCTTTTGCTGCCACATTACTGATTCCAAGGAATGTGAAGAAGAATGGGAACACGTATCCTACTAATGAGCCGGCGTTGCACAGAAAACTTTGTATTGAGTAGGCAAGGGCTTTCTGCTTTTCGTTTACCATGTCTCCAACAAGCATCTTGAATGGCTGCATTGCCATGTTGATACTTGTGTCGAGAAACATCAGTGATATCAATCCGAATACCATTGCTGTCGACACTGCCATACCGAATGATCCTGCGTTTGGCAGTAGGCACATCACGAGTACGGCTACTAATGCTCCTATAAATAGGTATGGTATGCGTCGCCCGAAACGGCACCATGTCTTGTCGCTGCATGTTCCTACTATTGGCTGCACAATAATTCCCATCAATGGCGGCAAAATCCAGAAGTAACTCAGACTGTGTGGGTCTGCTCCAAGGGTGGCGAATATTCTACTGATGTTGGCACTTTGTAGGGCGTAGGCTATCTGTACGCCGAAAAAACCAAAACTAAGGTTCCAGAGCTTAAAAAAACTCAAATCTGGCTTTTTCTTTAAATTGGTACTCATTTTTAAGGTGTGTTATTTGGTTTATATTTATTCTTCTTCTATGGGAATGCTCTTTGTGGTTCCTCTCACTACTAATCTCGTTCTTACCACTCGCCTCTCTACTTTGTCAATTGGCATCTTGTCTTCTGCTTTGTCAATGAGGATTCTCGCTGCCTGTCTCCCTACTTCCATACCGTTCTGTTCTACTGTGGTAAGCATAGGGTCGCATGCTATCGCTCGCTGACCGTTGGTAAATCCGCATATTGAAATGTCTTCGGGCACTCTTAGCCCCATGCGCTTTATCGTATATAAAATACCGATTGCTGTGTCGTCGTTGACGGCGAAAAAGGCATCGGGATGGTTCTCTCCCTGCATTATTTCTGGTGTAATCAGTTCTGCATCTTCTCGGTTGTCGCAATACATCTTCACACAGGCATCTGGATTGATACCGTGTTTCAACAGTGCATCTCGCCAACCGTTGTATCTGTTTTTTGATATTTCCAACTTCATTGGTGACCCGTAGAATGCTATTTTCTTGCATCCTATGCTTACTAAGTGCTCAACGGCTGAGAATGCTCCCATATAGTCATCTACTACCACTCTACTGGCGTTGATTCCTGTACATATCCTGTCGTAGAATACCAACGGCACGCCATTGTCCATTAGTTTTTGAAAATGATCGTATTTTATGGTGTTCTTTGATTGCGATACGATTATGCCGCATACTTTGCTCTCATAAAACGAGTTGCATATTTCTACCTCTCGCTCGTAATTTTCATTGCTCTGGGCTACCATTAGCTGGTACCCGCTTTTTGTGGCTTCTTCTTCTATTCCGCTCAATATTGATGAGAAATAGAAGTGGGTGAACTGGGGTATTATGATTCCTATCACTTTCATCACTCTACGGTGGCGCAGGGACTCGGCTATTATATTGGGACTGAAATTATGCTCCTTGGCGTAATTTTTTATTTCCTCTCGCCTTTTCTCACTGATACGGGGGTCGTCTTTTAGGGCACGTGATATCGTTGCCACGGATACTCCTATTTCCGTAGCGATATCTTTCATGGTTATTGGCATCTTCTTTTCGGGCATAGTTACAGTATTGTTTATGCAAAAATAGATAAATCGTAAGAAACTTGCTGATATGCCTTATCTTATTTATCTCTTTGCACACGCAATCGTTTGCATGGCGAAAATAACACATTTTTGTTAAAAGAAAAAGAATTTGTTTATAACAAGTTTATTTTTGCATTAGTAAAAATAGATAAATACCTATCTATATTGTACCATGGGATTACTAAGAAAGAATGATTATATTTGGTTAACTAAAAAAAACAAAAAGATGAAGCAGGTAAAATTTAAAACCTCTATTAGGTTCTTTGCCCTACTGATAGGGCTGTTCCTATCAGTAGGAGCCTTTGCTCAAAGCTCTATTATGGGGCATGTCAAGGATGCTTCCGGTGAACCTGTAATCGGCGCTACAGTCCGTATCGTAGGACAGGATAGCGGCGTCATTACTGATTTTGACGGTAATTTCTCTATTAACGCAAAACCGGGAACTACAATCCAAGTGTCTTACATCGGGTATGTAACTAAACAGGTTTCTCTCAAACCTGGATTGGTCGTTACTCTGGAGCCTGACTCCCAAACTCTTGACAACATTGTTGTCATTGGTTACGGCCGTGCTAAGAAAACTGACTTGACGGGCTCTGTAACGGCTATCAAACCTGATGATATGAGTAAGGGCATCACAAGCAGTGCTACTGATATGCTCGTTGGTAAAATTGCTGGTGTTGACGTTATAACTTCCGGCGGTACTCCGGGTGCTGGTGCTCAAATCCGTATCCGTGGTGGCTCGTCTCTGAATGCCAGCAACGACCCGTTGCTCGTAATCGACGGTCTTACTATCGATAATAACACGGCTACTGGTATGAGTAACGTGCTGGCTATGATTAACCCGAACGATATCGAGACTTTTACAGTATTGAAGGATGCTTCGGCTACTGCTATCTATGGTTCAAGGGCTTCTAACGGTGTCATCATCATTACTACTAAGAAGGGTAGCAAAAAATCTGCTCCTCATATCTCTTATAATGGTGACGTAACGGTTTCTACAACGCAGAAACGCTATGATGTGCTCAGCGGTGATGAGTATCGTGACCTTGTTCATAATATTATTGGTGCTGACGCACAGGGTCTTGGCAGCTATAACACTGATTGGCAGGATGAGATTTTCCGTACTGCTGTAAGTACTTCTCACAATCTTTCTGTATCAGGCGGTATAAAGAATGTGCCTTACCGCGTTTCGGTTGGTTACCAGGGTGATCAGGGTATCATCGACAACTCCTGGATGCATCGTTTTAATGCTGGTATAAACCTTTCTCCTTCTTTGCTCAACGACCACCTCAATTTCAACATCTCTGCTAAGTATATGTACGAGAAGGATCGTTACGTTGATGCTGGTACTGCAATTGGTGGCGCTCTCTCAATGGATCCTACTCAACCTGTAAAGAGCAATGGTGATATTTATACTAAGTATTTTGGTGGCTATTGGCAGAATGCAATTTCTGTAAATACTTTCAGTGACCCTGATTGGACAACTACTGCTAATACTAATTCTCCTCAGAACCCTGTGGCTTACCTCAACCAGGTATTTATCAATGCTAAGTCGTCTGACTTTACAGGCAACTTTGAGGTTGACTATAAGATTCATGGCTTGGAGGACTTGCATATCCATGCAAGCTATGGCGGTGAATATACTGAGAGCCGCCAGGATGATATTAGTAGTCCTTATTCTTATAATTGCAACTATTATGGTTGGAATGGTATTACAAGGTATTATAAGTATAGTGTTACTGCTAATGTCTATGCTCAATATCAACACGAATTTGGCGCTCATAATATTGACATAATGGCTGGTGCTGAGGAATCTCACTATCACCGTAGCGGTTACAACTTCGGTAGTGGTACTGACCCGTATACGGGGGAGGAAAACAACCCTGCTGTAAGGTCGGAGACGGAATGGGCTACTCACAACTCGCTTGTTTCTTATTTCGGTCGTTTGAATTATTCGGTGCTTGACCGTTATATGTTGACTGCTACAATACGTGCGGATGGTTCTTCTCGCTTTGCTAAAGGTCATAAATGGGGCTATTTCCCTTCTGTTGCCTTGGCATGGAAAATCAATGATGAGAAATTCATGAAGAACCTCGACTGGTGGAATGAGTTCAAACTCCGTCTCGGCTGGGGTCAGACTGGTCAGCAGGATATCGGTGATGATTTCCTTTACACTCCTCTCTATGTTGCTGGTAACTCTTATGCTCAGTATCCTTTCGGTGACACATATTATTATACTACTCGTCCTAATAAGTATAACCCTGATCTTACTTGGGAAACTACTACTACTTGGAACGCTGGTTTGGACTTTGCTTTCCTTAACAACCGCTTCACTGCTAATATCGATGGCTATTATCGTAAGACGAAGGATTTGATACAGGATGTTACAATTCCTGCTCTTATGAACTTTGGTCAGCGTATGTCTGAGAATATCGGCTCTTTGAAGAATTATGGTGTTGAGTTTACTCTGGGTGTTAAACCTATTGTTACGAAAAATTTCACATGGGATATCCAATATAACATTTCTTGGAATCATAACGAGATTACAGAACTCATCGGTGGCGATGATGGATATGTTGTAAAGACTGGTACTTCTATATCGAGAGGTCTCGGTACTCAGGTTCAGGCGCAGTCTGTTGGACACCCTGCTAATTCATTCTGGGTTTACCAGCAGGTTTATGATGATGCGGGCAACCCGATCGAGGGCGTTTATGTTGACCGTGATGGTAATGGTATTATTAATGATGATGACCGCTATTTCTATAAGAGCCCGGCTGCTGACGTATTCATGGGTCTTACAATGAAGTTCACTTACAAGAACTGGGACTTGAGTACGGCTTTCCGCGCTTCTTTCGGCAACTATGTTTACTATGACTTCCTCTCTGACAAGGCTTCTGTAAGTGCTACTGGTCTTTACTCTAATAGTGCATACAATAATACTACGGCTGAGGCTGTAAGCCTTGGTTTCACTGGAACGAGTAGCAGTGAGTATTATATCAGCGACTATTTCGTTAGAAATGCTTCTTACTTGAAATGTACTAACATCACTCTTGGTTATTCATTCTCTCATATTTTCATGAATGATGGCAAACCTTACTTGCCGGGACGTATCTATTTAACGGCTCAAAACCCGTTCATCATTACGAAGTACAAGGGCCTTGACCCTGAAGTTGCTGACGGTATTGATAAGAACCCTTATCCACGTCCATTCAGTATGCAGCTTGGTATTAACC
>JAJPYV010000348.1 GCA_021204735.1 Prevotella sp. | reverse complement strand
TCTTACAACTTTGTAGGTTATCTCATGCTCAAAATTTATTTAGGACAATATTGCTCGAAAATATCAAAAAAGTGCTCAATATTCCTCTCGATTTTCACAAATTTTGCTTAGTTATTCCTCTCGATTTTAGCAATTAAGCTACTATTCCTCTTTATTTTATCAAAAATCGTATATTGGATTTGGAAATGGGAGACGCACGTTCCCTTATAGAAATGATACTTATGGGAGCAGCACAGGATTTAGTCAACAAGGGGCAAATAACAGAAGTGGTGGCAGGTTGGGAAATACTTAAAAGCATGTCGCCACGTGTTGAACATGATTTGTTTTATTGGGAGAATACCGCAAATGGAACAACATCAGAGGTTGATTACCTTATAGCCAAGGATTTGCAGGTAGTTCCAGTTGAAATAAAGTCGGGCGTTACTGGAAAGATGAAGAGTTTGCGTCTGTTCATGCGCCGCAAGCATTTACTTGTCGGCAAGCGGTGCTCGTTGGAGAATTTCGGCATAATAGAGTTTACTGATGCGGAAGACGAACAGCATCCTAAGGAAACAAAGCGCATATACGTACATCCGTTGTATTGTTTAGAAAGTTTGTGAATATGCATGACAGAGTAACTTTCTTTGCGCAAATAACATGGCGATTTGTTGAAAAAAGCGTGATAATGGGGTGTTAAGTGAAAAATATGATTTAATTTTGCACCCGTGATTCGTATTAGACTTTTTTTAATCGTTTTTGTTGTTTGCGTAACCTCATTTTTCACGAATGCGGTGTATGCGGATAATAACGCTGTAACTGAATACAACGATTCCACAAAAAGCATTGATTCTGATTCTATAGAGATTAGTCTGCTTACTTGCTCGCCTGGCAAGGAAGTGTACAGTCATTACGGTCACACTGCGATCAGGTACACAGATTACACGAGAAAAATTGACATTGCGGTAAATTATGGGATGTTCGATTTCAATAAGCCGTTTTTCATCTTGAGGTTCATTTTCGGACTTACTGATTACGAGATGGGTATCTCGCCTTTTTCCTTCTTTTGCGAACAATATAGGAATATGGGCAGAGATATTATTCAGCAGAAACTGAATTTGACGTTAGAGGAGAAACATGCGATTGTGGCTGCATTAGAGAATAACTATCTGCCGCAGAATAGGGTGTACCGCTATAATTATTTCTATGACAACTGCACCACCCGTGCCCGTGACATCCTTCTGGATAATATCAATGGCACGGTGGAGTACCAGAATAAATTGGATATATATCCTTCGTACAGAAAATTGGTACATCAGTTGAATGTGGATTATCCATGGGCGCGGTTTGGAAATGATCTTCTTTTGGGGGTAAGAGCTGATATGGCTACTGATATACAACAGCAACAGTTTCTTCCTGATAACTTGATGAATGATTTCTCTAATGCGGTTATTCACGACAAGGACGGTTCTACCAGACCTCTGATTAGTGAGGAGTCTAAGATTTTGGTGACTGGTCCGCAGGTGATTGAGAGTGAGTTTCCTTTGCGTCCAATCACTTGTGCGTGGATTATATTAGCTCTTATTATTTGTGTGATTTTAGCAGAATTTCTATTAAAAAAGAATTTCTGGTTGTTTGATACTTTACTGTTAGTTCTCGATGGTTTGGTAGGGATTATCATCTTCTTGATGTTTTTCTCGGAGCACCCTACAACCAGTACCAATTTGCAGATATTGCTGTTCAATCCTCTCCCTTTGTTTTTCGTTTACAGGGTGGCACGAAATGCGATACGTAAAAGGCAGGATAATTTCTGGTTTTTTGCTGCTTGCGTGCTAATTCTGTTTTTCATAGGGGGAATATTCCAGGATTATGCCGAAGGTACATGTATTTTGGCATTATCTTTGCTATTAAGATGTATATGGAATTTTATCCGTAAATATAGAAATGATTAGGAAATATATTACTGCTACTATTTTAGCGTTGGCGTCAGGTAATGTGATGTACTCACAGGAAATTATGCCGAAACCAAGGCTTGTGATTAACATTGCGATTGACCAACTGCGTAATGATTATATTGAGGCTCTTTTGCCGCGTTATGGTGAAAATGGGTTCAAGAAATTGTATAAGAATGGTGTTGTTTACACCGATGCCCATTATTCGTTTGCTCCAATTGACAGAGCTTCTGCTATCACGGCAATAGCTACTGGTACGTCACCTTACGATAATAGTATTACTGGTTTTCAATGGCTTGACAGGAGCACTTTGATTCCCGTCTGCTGCATTGATGACAAGAATTTTGATGGCGTTTTCACCAACGAGAGTTCTTCTCCAAAGAATATTGCTACCAGTACCATTAATGATGAGTTGAAGGTAACTTCCGACGGCAAGGCGATTGTTTACAGTATTGCAATTCAGAGGGATGCTGCGATATTGGCTGGTGGTCATGCAGCTGACGGTGCTATTTGGTATAATCCAGACAACAACTGCTGGTGCTCGTCAAAATATTATTTCAAGAAAGCTCCAAATTGGTTGGAGTCGTATAATCTGTTGAATGTCAAAGATTTTACTAATAATGATGCTAACTCGAACATCACCAACGTAGCGTTGCAGTGCATTAATGCTACAGGAATGGGTATGGATGATATTCCTGATATGCTTTCCTTGACTTACGATGCCACAATTACTTACGATAGTGACAAAAGCAGTCAGATGCAGATTGTTAATACTTATCTGCAACTTGACAAGGAGTTGGATAAACTTACTTCTGCCATTGAGGAGAAAGTAGGGAAAGGCAACGTGCTTTTTGTGATTACGAGTACAGGATATAGTAATATAAAGGAATACGACTACGCTAAATACAATGTTCCGAGCAAGACTATGTACATCAACCGTACTGCCAATTTGCTTAACATGTATCTTGGTGCGATATATGGCATGGACCAATATATCGAGAGTTGTTTCTACAATCAGATTTTCTTGAATATCAGGCAGATTGACCAGAAAAAATTAAGTTTGGGTGATATTCTCACTCGTGCCCAGACTTTTCTAATCCAAATTGCAGGAGTTAAAAATGTTTACACCAGTACCAACCTTTTGATATTATCAAATAATGAGAGTTCAACCCTACGAAATTGGTTCAATGCAGACCGCTGCGGGGACTTGATATTAGAAGTAACACCAGGTTGGAAATTATTGAATGAAAACAATTTACAACAATATATTTCAAGGGAAACTTTAACTACTTTCCCGATAATTTTTTATGGCGGCGGTATTCTCGGAAAGACGATAAACACCCCTGTAACTACTGATAGGATTGCCCCTACAATTGCAAAGGCTATTAGGATAAGAGCTCCTAATGGCTGTTCTAAATCACCGTTAGAATACTAAAGTGAAAAGTTAAAAGTTAAAAATTCAATTTTGCTTGAGACTTTATCATGTATTTTTGTTGACTTTCTTTTTGTTTTTCTATTCGAAATGAAAGGAAACATAGGTATGCAATTTTAACATATCGATATGATTTAATCATACTTTGTGCGGATATATAAATAAAATTCGTATTTTTGCAAAATTATTCATAAATTAAAAAGAAAACAGAACAATATATGGGTTTCAATAGTTTTTTAAAATCAATGTTTGGAGATAAGTCTTCAAGGGATATGAAACTGATTCAGCCTATTGTGGAGAAGGTGAAGAAGGCATACCCTGAGATAGAAGCTCTTGACAATGATGCTTTACGTGCTCGTACCAATGAGATAAAGAAATACGTTCAGGATTCTGCCAAGGAGCAGAAAGCACAGATTGAACAACTTAAAGCAACGATTGAAGATACGCCTATTGATGAGCGTGAGGATATTTTCAACCAGATAGATAAACTCGACAAGGAGGTTCTTGAGATATACGAGAAAGCTCTTGATGAGGTGCTGCCTGTGGCATTCAGTATTGTGAAGGAGACCGCCCGCAGGTTTAAGGAGAATGAGGAGGTTGTCGTAACGGCAAATGATTTTGACCGTGAACTTGCCATAAAGCGAGATTTCGTGAGGATTGAAGGCGACAAGGCTATATACAGTAATCATTGGATGGCAGGCGGTAATGAGACGCTATGGGACATGGTTCACTATGATGTGCAACTCTTTGGCGGTGCTGTATTGCATCAAGGTAAGATTGCGGAAATGGCTACCGGTGAGGGTAAGACACTCGTGGCTACTTTGCCTGTGTTCCTCAATGCGCTGACTGGTAATGGTGTGCACGTGGTTACAGTGAACGATTATCTTGCTAAGCGAGACTCAGAGTGGATGGGACCTCTCTATGAGTTCAATGGTCTTTCTGTTGATTGTATCGATAAGCACAGACCAAATACGCTTGAGAGAAGAAATGCTTATCAAGCAGACATCACATTCGGTACTAATAATGAGTTTGGTTTTGACTATCTTCGTGACAATATGGCAATCTCGCCTGCTGACTTGGTTCAGAGGAAACATAATTATGCCATTGTCGATGAGGTCGACTCGGTGCTCATTGATGATGCCCGTACGCCTTTGATTATTTCCGGTCCTGTGCCTAATGGTGACGACCAGATGTTCGAGGAGTATCAGCCGTTGGTTGAGAAATTGGTTGATGTGCAGAAACGTCTTGCCACGCAGTATTTGGCTGATGCAAGACAGAAGATTAATACAGCGAGTGAGAAGAACGACCAGAAGATGATGGACGAAGGTTTCCTAAGTCTGTACCGCTCGCACAAGGCTTTGCCGAAAAACAAGCCTCTTATCAAGTTTCTTTCTGAAGAGGGTATCAAGGCTGGTATGCTCAAGACGGAGGAATATTACATGGAGAACAACAACCGCCGTATGCCAGAGGCTATTGAGCCATTGTATTTTGTGGTTGACGAAAAAATCAATTCGGTTGACTTGACTGACAAGGGTACGGAGTGGCTTGCCAAACAGGTGAACAATAGGGATTTGTTTGTGTTGCCTGACATTACTACTCAATTGGCAGAATTGGAGAACGAGAAGGGTCTCGATGAGCAACAGAAGTTGGATAAGAAGGATGAGTTGTTCAACCATTATGCCGTGCAGAGTGAGCGTGTGCACACTTTGCAGCAACTTCTGAAGGCTTACACCATGTTCTATAGGGATGACGAGTATGTCGTTATGGACGGTGAGGTGAAGATTGTGGATGAGCAGACGGGTCGTATCATGGAGGGTCGTCAGTGGAGCGACGGTCTGCACCAAGCTATAGAGGCTAAGGAACACGTGAAGGTGAAGGAGGCTACACAGACATTCGCTACTATCACATTGCAGAATTATTTCCGTATGTATCATAAGTTGGCTGGTATGACTGGTACGGCTATCACGGAAGCTGGTGAGCTTTGGGATATCTACAAACTCGATGTTGTGGAGATTCCTACCAATCGTCCTGTCATACGTAATGATATGGATGACCGTGTCTATAAGACGGCTCGTGAGAAATATAACGCTGTTATCGAGGAAATTGAAAACATGCGTAATTCTGGACGGCCTTGTCTTGTGGGTACCACGTCTGTCGAGATTTCAGAATTGCTTAGTAGGATGCTTAATCTCAGGCATATTCCTCACAATGTGCTGAATGCTAAGTTGCACCAGCGTGAGGCTAACATTGTGGCTGAGGCAGGAAAGAGTTCTAAGGGTACGGCGATTATTAGAGACAAGGATGGTTCAACGCATACAGAGGAGCGTATGCTTGGTGCTGTTACAATTGCCACCAACATGGCGGGTCGTGGTACAGATATCAAACTGACACCTGACGTGAAGGAGGCTGGTGGTTTGGCTATCATCGGTACGGAGCGTCATGAGAGCCGTCGTGTTGACCGTCAGTTGCGTGGTCGTGCTGGTCGTCAGGGTGACCCGGGAAGTTCTGTATTCTTTGTCAGTCTTGAGGATAAACTGATGCGTCTGTTCGCCAGTGAACGTATTGCCAAGGTTATGGACCGTCTCGGTTTCGAGGAGGGCGACAGGATAGAGGCTCCGATTATCACTAAGAATATCGAGCGTGCACAGAAAAAGGTTGAGGAGAACAACTTCGGTATTCGTAAGCGTCTGCTTGAATATGATGATGTGATGAACAAGCAGCGTACCGTGGTTTACGAGAAACGCCGCCACGCTCTAATGGGTGAGAGGATTGGCATGGATATCACGAATATCATTTGGGACCGTGTAGTTCGTATCATTGATAAGAACGACTATGAGGGTTGCAGGGATGAATTTATGACAATACTTGCTATGGAATGTCCGTTTACTGAAAATGAATTTATGAACGGCAACCATGAGAATCTTGCGGAGAAAGCGTTCCAGATTGCTATGGAAGATTTCAAACGTAGAACAGACCGTATTCAGGCTGTTGGCTATCCTGTTATCAAGGATGTTTATGAGAATCAGGGTGACAGGTATGAGCGTGTTATGGTGCCTATTACCGATGGCAAGCGAGTTTATAATATTCCGTGCAACTTGAAAGAGGCATACGAAACTGAGTGTAAGAGTGTTGTAAAGCAGTTTGAGAAGACTATCTTGCTGCATATCATTGATGATTGCTGGAAGGAGAATCTTAGGGCACTTGACGAACTGAAACATAGTGTGCAGAACGCATCATACGAGCAGAAGGACCCGTTGGTGATTTTCAAACTCGAAAGCGTGAAGTTGTTTGATGATATGGTTGACTCTATGAACAATCGTATCGTGAGTATTCTGATGAGAGGAATGATTCCAGAGATGCAACAGAGGAATGTTCAAGAGGCTGCACCTGAGAAGAGAAGTCAGAGATATACCGAACAGAAGGATGACCTCACTGATCCGGCTCAAAAGGCTGCAGCAAGTCATGATACGCGTGAGAGTGCCGAGCCAAAGCGTCAGATGCCTATCAAGAAGGACAAGTTACCAGGACGCAATGACCCATGTCCTTGCGGTAGCGGCAAGAAATTCAAAAACTGTCACGGAAGAGGACTGGTGTGAAAAATCGGAGATTTTTCACACAATTAAAAATTAAAAATTAAAAATTCTTTCTTGGTTGCGATGTTTGCTTGAGTTTCAATTGAGAAATGAACATACGTTTTCACAATTTAAAGAAAAAATTTGGGAATACTACAGCAGTTGACATTGAGGAGTTCAATGTCAACTCTGGTTGTGTTCTTGGATTGGTAGGCAATAATGGGGCGGGGAAAACTACTCTGTTTCGTCTATTGCTTGATCTGATTAAGGCTGATTGTGGCAACGTAACCATTTCTATTGATAAGGCTGATAGCTCAAATTATGATATCAATAGTGTGGCCTCGAAAGATGGCATTTGTGTTGATATTGATACGTCAAAATCGGAGGATTGGAAAGTATTTACTGGTGCTTACATAGATGAGGGCTTTTTAATTGACTTTCTCACTCCCGAAGAATATTTTCAGTTTATTGGCAAGGTTAATGGGTTGTCAGAACAGGAGACAAGCAATCGTTTGGAGACTTTCTCACAGTTTATGAGCGGTGAGATTTTGGGTACTAAAAAACTGATTCGCAATTTCTCGGCTGGTAACAAGCAAAAAATAGGTATTATCTCCGCAATGTTAAGCAATCCTAAGTTATTGGTACTTGATGAACCTTTCAATTTCCTTGACCCATCAAGTCAAAATTGTCTTAAACGCATTCTTAAAGAATATAGCGTACAAGGCGATAAAACCATTTTGCTAAGCAGTCATAATCTTACACATACTATTGACATTTCAAACCGTATCGCAGTGCTCGAAAAAGGGAAAATCATCAAGGATTTGCAAAATATTGATGGAAACGCTACCAAAGAACTTGAAGAATACTTCAACATTTAGCAACAATAATGTAATGGCAAAAGTCTTGAAAAAGAAAAAACGCTGACCTCATTAAGATCAGCGTTTATTCTTTTACCACAGTTGTAATCTGCTTTCTTCTGGCAAGAACATCTTGTCGGACGGAGTTACGCCAAAGGCGTCATACCAAGCGTTGATATGTGGGAGAGCACCATTTACGCGCCATCTGCCGAGAGCATGAGGGTCGCTCTTTGTTCTGTTGCGTATTTCCTCATCCGTGATGTTTGCAGCCCAGACACCTGCGTAAGCAAGGAAGAAACGCTGGTCGGCTGTGAGTCCGTCAATTTCTTTAAGAGGTGTATCCTTTGTGGCGTTCTTGTAAGCATTGAAGGCAACCTGCAAACCACCGTGGTCAGCGAGGTTCTCACCCAATGTAAGAGCGCCATTGGCATTCAGGTCAGGCAACACTTTGATGTTCGAGAAGAAGTCAGCGTATTCCTTTGAGCGTGCAGTAAAGTTCTCTGCATCAGAAACCGTCCACCAGTCTGTCATGTTACCGTTCTTGTCGTAGTGTCTTCCCTGGTCATCAAATCCGTGAGTCATCTCATGTCCGATTACGACACCGATAGCACCATAATTGAACGCATCATCAGCAGTCGGGTCAAAGAATGGAACTTGCAGAATACCTGCAGGGAAACAGATTTCGTTGGTCGTTGGGTTGTAGTATGCGTTCACTGTCTGCGGTGTCATGAACCACTCATCTTTGTCGACAGGCTTGCCAGCACGATAGTCAATATCCCATTTCTCCCAGAAAGCGTGGCAGTTTTGCACGTTCTCGTAATAAGAAAGGGTAGGGTCAATTGTCAAACCAGAGATGTCCTTCCACTTGTTTGGATAGCCGATTTTAACGTAGAACGAACTCAATTTGTCAAGGGCAGCCTGTTTTGTGGTGTCGCTCATCCAGTCTTGTGCCTTTATGCGCTCAGCGAGAGATATTTGCAGGTTCTTAACCAATTTTTCCATGCGTTCTTTTGAGGAAGCGGGGAAGTAACGCTCTACATACATCTTGCCAAGAGCCTCGCCCATTTGACGTTCAACCTGATTGGTTGCCAATTTCCAACGAGGATGATTCTCCTTACGTCCCGACATTGTTTTACCGAAGAAATCGAAGTTGGCAGCAACAACGTCATCGCTTAGATAACTTGCTGCACTAAGTATTGCGTCCCATTCCATGTATGCACGCATTTCATCTGCTGTCATATTGGCGATAATTCCGTCAGCAGCCTTAACGAATGTTGGTTGACCTACTATGAGTTCGTTGAAATAATCCTTATTGACACCTTC
>JAJPYV010000352.1 GCA_021204735.1 Prevotella sp. | reverse complement strand
AAGGCTACGGTGTTCCCTTCTCCGCCGACGGCCGCCAGCTCTTCAAGATAGGCGTGTGCTTCTCCTCCAAGACCCGCGGCATAAGCGAGTGGAAGATAGCTCCCGAGCAATAGCCGTTTAGCTCCCTGAACCGCTTTGACTGGAAGTAAAAATGCCTAATACTTATTAAACGATATGAAATGTATACGATTGCTACGCTTTAATTTACACTTGGTTCGCCCTTCTGTTTTTATGGCATGATAAAACCTTTGTCCTCTAATTTGTTGATAATTTTAAGTAACTTTTTACATTGAGAAGAAGTAGGTAAATTCTTCCTGCCTATATAATTTGCTATACCATTAATGAATTGTAGCTCGATATCATTCAAAATATGTTCTTTCCATACGAGTGAATATACTTTTCTCCAATACACTGTCCCCAAATTAAATATTTGAACAGCCAGATCAATACTACTATTAAATTTGCTTGCCCTTTTTGCCTGTTGTTCCTCGCTCTTAATTTCTTCCGTAGGAATTAGAGAGCCCAAGAATTGATCGGACAAATCAATCTTTATTTTTTTGCATTTTTCCCAGGTATCTGCTCTACGTGACATCGAACGTACCAGCCCTCCACTAGCTTCTCCTGTTAAGAAGTTATGAATGATAAAAGCTATTCTTCCCAATTCCTCTTCCAAAGCTGGGTACATGGATTGTTTCTTCCAGATTGAAGTCCAATCAAGCGTTTGCCCTTTTGGCAAAATGGACATAAGTTTTGCAATTGAATATGGTACAATTTGTGCCTTATTACCGCCTGAAGGATACCAATTTGATCTGTTAATGATTCTGTCAAGAGAATCAAACACTATTACGCAGCAAACGCATTTTTTGTAATAGATTTCATTAATGCTATCTCTTGATTTGTCATATAAATCAGATATTGTACCAGCAAAATGTTTAAAATTAATAGCCGAACTCTGGCATACTTCATGAGGTTTCATTGCAAACGAATTCAGACATTTAGCTAACTTTTCTTTCTTTATAACCTGGTTCTTCGGCTGTTTGCTGCAGAAAGTTATTCTTTGGGATGGACTTAATTGCATTTGATTTTGTTCCCATTTACCTCTTGAACGCTCATAATACCATATTGTTTGGTACGGCTTCCCATCAACTGGCGGCGCCAATGTCCTGATAGATAAATTTTCCATCAGAACGTGATAAGGATGATTAGAGAAAAAATCAGCCTCCGAGACGGCATTCTGGCTGTTCGCGCATTCTGATATCTGTTTAGTAATATCATTGTATTTTTCCATTTCGTCCTCTGACATTTCTTCTTCTACATTTAATACAGTAAGTTTCATGGGGACAAACAGATTCGACATCTCATGCACAGTTTTCTCCTTCTTAATTACAGCATTTGCTAAAGAAGCGGTGGTTTGTCCCCCATTTATGATTTGAAAGTCTTTGAAATGAATGATTTTTGCTCTATCCTCAGAGAATTTGACCGAACGAGCAACAACTGCTATGCCGTTGTTATAAGTGAAGAAGTTCTGTGGAGAATTAATAATTGTGTTACGAATACCTTTGTTAACCTTACCCCTAATACTTAAAAAGGCTCTGACATTTCCCTGTAGAAGCTTGCTACCATGCTTCAAATATGCGTTTGCCAAAAAACCTCCTGGAACAATCCCCAAATATGCTTCATAGTTGGTTTCGTCACCTATGTCTGCTTTGAGACATTGTATGCCATCACAACCAAACTCCGATGTGTCGAATTCTATTATTTCAGAAGAGTTTGATGTGTATGTTTGAAAGAAACGTTCTAAAGTCCAAATGTTTAATTCAACGGGACGTTCGAGGAAGTTTTCACGACTTATATTTTTTACTTGAGTACTTAATAAAGAATTTGAAAGTATGATGAACTTAAAGCGCATGATCTCTGTATTGAGCATGCCAGTACCAAACTTCCGCTTGATATCCGCAGCAATTGTAATGGCGCGATCAGAATCATCGCAATAATCAGAGATTCTCCCATTGACGCTCTCGTCAATAAAATTCTTCATCCTATTGCAAAGATCATCGATACGAGTATTGGTTAAAGTATGGACATTGTCCATTTCATTCGTAAAGTCACATGCTATAAGGACAAGAGCTCCATCAGCTTCGTCATAAGCGAATGCGTCGAATGCCATCATGCGCCGTTTTTTACCCCGAATCTCTACTGGTATGTAATCTACATCAGACACATCTCCAATTTCTTCTAAGAGTTCTATGGCATGATTAACAAATTGCACTTCAGGTGCTGTTCCCTCGTGTTCCGCATTGAGACGGAGTTCTTGCATAAATTGAGCTCTGAATTCTTCTATTTTCATTTCCATGGTCTTTCTGATTTAAATTGTTCTATTTCTGAAGTTAACAGTTCATACTGTACGTGACTAATAGCTGTGGGCAACTGCTCTCTCGTTAAACGTGGGAACCCTTCGCCAACCACATATGCGGTAACATTCGTTAGATTGTAAACTTTGTCGTTATATTCAGGAGAACTATGATACCCGTTTAGATCTAATTTTGTCATGAACAGGTCTTTACAATAAGTTCTATTAATCATACTTAATATGTCATTTACAAGCATATTTAAGTTTATTCCATTGTATGTATTTGACATACGTTCAAATCTATATACAACCAGATATCCCTTATTCGAGCCATCCAATTGTTCTACGGAAGATATCCGAACTGCATCTTTCCCGCTGCTAACAGATTTCACTTCTACCCACGTGTCTCTAAAAGAAAAATCTTTATGAGTTTTCTCGGGACCAATCCAGCTTTCTATGGCATCTAATTCTCCCAAGAATGGTAACAATTTATCTTTTAGGAACATGAGTTCGCCTAACAAACCCATGAGTTCTGAATCTGCCAGAATCGCTTTGTTAGGTTTAAAAAGTTTCTTCCATGAGAAAAAGCGTTCGCAGATAATTCTATACCCCTCGTTCATGTCCTCAATTCCTCGTACAGAATCAACAAGATCTTGACAGAAAATGCTAAAGCTCTCCAAAAGCTCATCTGACACTAATGAAAAGCAAATGGTATATCTATCAGGTTGTTTATATTGGCTAACCACTATCAGCTCTGAAGACATTACACGAGTAGGTATAAAGTTACCGCTATACTCAAATGTGTAATGCCCGTCTTTGTTTTTCCCCACATACATGTTGAGGTTACAGCTATCATCAAGCCTTTTGAAGTATTCAGGAGAAAAGCCTTCTCTAAATATTTCGTAAATGTCATTATTCCTCATCATCTGCCTCCTGTTCTTCTTTTAGATCTTCGAGGTACAGGTCTCTATATACAGAATTTACCCTATAACGTTTCACCTTTCTACTTGTTTTTATCCCAGGGAAACCCATAGCGAAACCGGCTATTGGTGAGTTACCAAGGGCTTTTTTAAATAAAGATAGTTTTTCTCCTTCATCTGATAAGGAACGTTTAGGCACAACAAGAAGAATAATTAATATTGGTTTTCTATTAGGAAGATATTCGAAGTATGCTTTCGTGGGTATAGAACGCTCAACATTCGCATCTTCCTTCTTCCAGATTCTTCTGCACGCTTTCTTCGCTTCATCTATTTGCTCCATAGAAAGACCTAAACGACCTGCACTAGGACTTAGCATTCTGCGCCTGACATTTAAAACAATAGCGTTGTGTTCTACATGGATAGTACGTTCGGCACACGCTATCTGCCCCAAGTTTTTAATGTTGTAATATGATTTGCTATCTCCACCAAGAAAGACCACGTCCCATAATTCTAATCCTGTTGTGTTGGTGTCTTCGATGAAGTCCTTTATATTAGCAGGATCAAAACTTGGATTTCTTCTGAGACAAGTAATGCCACATGTAAACTCTAAAACGATACTCTTAGGGACATCATTTACCATTACAACCTTCCCGTTTTCTTGATGGATAAACTGAAATCTTTGCTCACATAAAGTTGTTGCAAGGCGGTTGATCTGCTCCAAATTTTGCGTATTCAGCTTAACATTACTACTTACATAGGGCGTTTCATGTAGATTACCGTAGAAAGAAATAGTTTCTTCAAAATAGCGAGAAGATCTCATTTTATTGGTTGCGGTAATTCCAAGTTCCTCACAATCATCCCTCACCTTTATGCCAAAATCCTTAGGCGTAAGATGTTGCAAGTACATAGATCGCAAGTCACCTTTCAATTCATCCGTAGCTCTCGCTATTTCACTATACCAATTTGCACTTTCTACACTAGTCCATATTTGGAAAATATCCTCATAACCGGGTCTATAGCCAAACCATCGTCCCATCTGCATAAGAACGTCAAAAGTCGCGGTATTTCGATAGAAATAGCTCGTTACTAAACCCTCCAATGTCAATCCACGCGAAAGAGCGATACCACCAACAGCAATGATTCGTAAAGAGGGATTTTTTTGGTAGTCTAATTTGTCGCCACCTTTACTACCATTAACCACGACGACCTTAATGTCCTTGACAGCATTTAAAATGTTTTCTTTATTTAAAATACGAGAATCGAACATTTCTGTCGTGGAAGAATAATAATATTTCTTCCATAATTCACGAAGTCTCTTATATAAAGGAAGATTTGTATCAGCATTATCTCCCTTAAAGTCAGTGCGAACACAGTTGATGAATTCATTATATATCAATTCCACATGACTCTTTATAACATTCTGAACTTTGACATATCGAGACATGTTAATAAGCATACTTCGAGGTCGCGAACTATTTCCACGAAGATCTCGTATAATATTAGCTATGAAAAAACAATAAATAGCATCTGTCAATGAACTTGGGAACTTGCCATCCCATTCTTTGGAGTGGCGGTAATAAAAGTAACCCTCATTTAGTCCTACCATGTTATTTCGTTTCTGCTCCTTGTATTCTTCACTCGAATAGTCTGGTTCGTTAATGTCAACTATATGTTTTATATTTGTGTGATATTTCCCATCTTCATAAAATATTTTGTCAGCACCAATATATGTGCTTGGAGTTGGCAATACATATATAAAGTTTTCTGGGAACAAATCTGCCCTTTTCATTGCATCTACCGATTTGGGATTTATGAAAACATTGGCAAAAGGAGTAGCTGTGAATCCTACATAAGAGGCATTTTTAAACAAGTTACAGATATTCCTGATTTTAGAATTAATCTTTGTCGGATTTAGCTCATCCTTATTCGTGTTGAGAGAAGCATTGTCTGCTTCATCATCTATAAGTAGGAGAGGGACATCTATATATCCTGTAGACTTATCATGGTTGTTGTTCTTTAGCCAGGTATACAGACTGGACAATACAGAAACATTCTTCTTGATAACAAATAGCACCAGTGAACTGTGCGATTTCAGAGAGGTAATGATATTGTCTTTATGCCCTATGTAATCTGAATACTGAGTCGTGAAGGATGTTACTCTGAGCTCTTTATTATCCAAGCCAACGCCGACTCTGCATGGATCTTCATTGTTTTTCCGAGAAGTTATACCTACGACACCTTCGTCGATGCGTTCTTGGGTTTGGCGCCTTAAGCTCTCGGTTATTCCTGCAAGAAGTATTACAACCTTATAACCGGCATCAGCTGCCTTGCAAATCAAACCCGAATATGTGGCAGTTTTGCCAGATTGCACATCACCCATCACTAAACCTCTTATCGGTTGCCTCTTCCCTTCAAAGTCTTCACGCGGATTGCCCAAACAGTTCATTATTTCGGGTAATGTCGTTTCATCAAGGAGCTTGATACTATTGGCATCTAAAGAAGAATACTCCTCAAGATATTTTCTATATCTGGGCCAGAAATAAGGCTTCTCAATTTTTTTGTTTGAGTACCAATCAGAGATATTCTCATAATCATTATAAATAACACATCCCTGTATGTGCTGTACTGAAAAGTGTTTCTCGATATTTTGAAACAATGTCTTTCGCTCATCGGAAGATAGACTCTCTTTAACAAATTTTTCTGTACTGCTAATATAGGAATTTATATCTTTGTAGGTTAGCTCCTTTTTGTTATTGAGATTTATCAACGTCTTAGCGATAATAAAAATCCTATCCAACTTTTGTTCGTCAATCATGGTCGTGATAATAATAATCATTAAACATTTCTTTTAATTCCGTATGCTTACAGAAGGGTTCTGCTTTCAGAATATCATCAATTATGTCCCTAATATCTCGCCCAAACTCTTTTATACTATCGATTATAGTCACGCCTGTGTTAAAGACATCTTCAATACGATTCTTATTTTCTTCAACCTCCACTGCGTTATTACATTTGTCTATATATATCTGTTGGGTTGGTATATTGCGTTCTATCTCTGAAATCAGCTTGGCAATATATGAATGGTATTCTGAAGGTATGTGCTCTTCTATGTATTTAAAGAGTATGTTTTCTTTGTTTATCTCATAGTAGTAATAATCACCACGTCCCTTTATTCTGTTCCATATATAACTAATTTCGTCATCCGTGTTCTCCTTTCTGCCTCTATGGGTCTGCTGCCTTGTCGCGGTTTCCATCACGTCTTTAACAGTTTTACGCAACTGATTTAAGATAGCTGGAGGTATAGTAGCACTTCGCTTCATAACATCGATGCCCCAAATGTCGTCAAGGCTATTGGGAATATCCACTCTCACACGAGCGTTTTTGGTTATTTCACCGAGCCCTTGCTTCATACCAAACCAGTTTCCCCAGATGATAAGTCGTTGATTCCGGTAAATATAAAAGCCCTGAAGTGATCTGAAGTTCTCCGTTCCCCCCGCATTCTTTTTGTCTTCCTCTGACATGTCAGTGATAAAAGGAAGAATGAAGGCTTTGACTTTTATTTGTCTCTCAACCCCGTCTGAGTCTCTATTGCTAATCGAGACTTCTTTCTTTTGAGTCGTCTTATTGTGCTTTTCAAGGAAGGGGTCTAAAGGTTTCAAACTGTAGTTGTCGATCTTGATTCTAAGACTGTTAGTGCTTAAGAATCGGTGAAAAATGAGTGAAAGATAATCACTCACTTTCATTTTTAATTTACATAACGTGCTGAATATTTGACCTGGATTTGACTTTTCTAATATATCAAAGTCTTGCCATACAACTAAAGTACCAGAACCAGCCGCATGAACTAATTGATGAGAATATGGGATTTCGTTTATGTCTGTCTCGTCCAACTCTTGAATCACCCATTCTTGTTTCTCTAAAATATAGTTATAATCCCATCTATAAGCACATACGGCGGCATTTTTACGACTAATAACTGTTAATATTCTGCACTGCGACATTGATGCCGATTTCATACCTAAACCGAAACGTCCCAAATCATTGTCTTTCCGTTTTGCTTCTGAAGTTCCTCCGTACCTCATTGCCTCAAAAAGCTCTTCTGAAGTAAGGCCTTCTCCGTCATCCAAAATTCCAACTGCTAAAGGTTCAGATATGGTTTTCGGGAAGGACAGATAGACATGTTGGCATTTTGCAGTTATACTGTTATCGATAATATCAGCAACTGCGGATTCAAAAGAGTAACCCATAGAACGCATGGACCCCATCAACATGTTTGCCCTTGGAATATTCACCTTGTCTTTACTCATGTGTCATCTTGGTACGTTAGAATCTTGTCAATTACAGCTTTTGCCAATAAGGGAGGAACGGCATTACCGATCTGTTGCTGCATAAATGAAAGCGGACCTTCAAAAATAAAATCGTCGGGAAAGCTTTGAATGCGTGCTGCTTCTCGCACAGACAACCCCCTGTCCTGATATGGGTGTATCAGCATGCTTTTCCTATAATTAGAGATTACGACAGAAGGTGCGTCAGCTCGCAAACGTTTATATATGCCACTATGGCACCTACTTTTGTCTGCATAGTTTTGCATAAGGTAGTCGGGTATTGCTTGCCAATTCTCTCCCTGCTTAATATGTTTATATCGTTCTATCACTAAATCATTGTTGCGGGAGACATAATTTTGATTTGATGTTTTTTCCTGTTTTCTCATTAGTTGGGCATATTCACTTATTTTTCTTGCTTTATAAGGCAGACTCTCATAGCTGTCTCCATTAGTTAAATCTGGCAAATCTCCTATAGCTTCCTCTACAGTGACTGTTTTCTTCTTGGATTTTTCTGGGAACTCAAATTTTACGCCATTCTTATTTCCAACAATAAAAAAACGGAATCTCTTCTGGGGCACACCGTAATCGGATGCCCACAAAACTTGCGAAGATACCGTATAACCCAGTTCTTGAAAGCATAATTCTATATGCTTCTGGATTTCTCCGTTCTGTATTTTAGTTAATCCCCAAACATTTTCAAAAACGAACCACGTTGGCTGGAGTTCTTTTATAAACCGAATGAATTCGTTGTATAATAAATTGACGGGATTAGCCATTGTCCTCGTTTTCGTGTTTGACAGTGAGAATCCTTGGCATGGTGGTCCACCAAGAATGATAAATAGATCTTTCTCTTTAACAAGTCCTCTTGGCTCAATTTCTTTAATGTCTTGACAGACGACCTCGGAATTCTCAAAATTTTCCCTGTATGTTTTTGCCGCATAAGGGTCTCGTTCTATAGCATAGCGCATTGTGATGCCTGACATTGTAGCGCCAAGGCTCAATCCACCAGCACCTGAAAATATATCCAAGCCTATTAGTACTTTTTTCTGTACTGCTTTGCAGGTTGAAGTTGGTTTCTTTCTCATACCACTATAGAAATCAGCACATTCAGTACAAAGAATCGCTTCTCTCGATTATATGGAAGTCTCATATTCCTTCTTTCGCCGCCTATTTTCGGCACGTAAATATACACATTTTCTTCAGCATATTAATAAATAGTAGCGATTTTAACACTAAAAATGCATCAAAACAGGCATAATCAGATGTGTTTCTAAAATAACCTGACATAAAAGAAGTCAATCGTGTTCGCATGACATTATGTTTGGGATCTACATCACCTTTCCTGGGATATAAGATGATTACGTTTTGCTCCCTTGTTGCTGGTGCCTCGGGTCGCTTTGTTATCCGAAAAAAGCGGGCTATGGAGGTAATGGGGAGTGCGGATTTTTTGCCGTCGGCAAGAGGGTGGCGGAGGCTTCTGTTTAGCCAGGGTGGGGTGGGAGAGTGAGGGCTGGTTGTTAGGGTGTTGGGCTTTTTCCGTTGGTGTGGTGGGGAGAG
>JAJPYV010000267.1 GCA_021204735.1 Prevotella sp. | reverse complement strand
TCCTCTACAAGAACTTCGTGAAGGTCGGCCAGGAGGTCAAGGCCATGAAGGACGAGATCCTGAAATACAAGGTGAAATAGACTGTTTCATTCCTTGTAAGTCTTATTAAGATAGTGAGCTGAACCCTCAAACTTCTTTAGATCCGTAAATATATAGGGATTCATCCTATCATATCCTCTCAGACACACTTGTTGAAACAGTATCATTGAATACTAAAAATTGAGCATTTAAAAACCCATTCTCCGAGCGATCAGCAAATTGCTTGCAAATAATAGGTATTGTAAAATTCGGAGAATGGGCGAAATGCTATGCTAATGAGGTATGTTCTAATGATGTATATCAGACAACAGTATTTGCCGTCCAAGACCAAATATGGCTCGTAACTCTTTATGGGTATAAGGTGTTTGTGTATGATCCTCGATAAGAGTAATCAAATTTGAAACGGCGATACATGAACCATTAGTCTTGGAATCAACCACTTCACTTTGAATTTGTGCATCTATATTCTTGCCAAAGCCACCACTAATATACGTGAAAAAGCCGATAGGAAAGTCGCAGTCACTGTAGTTTCTTATCCCTTCAATATAGTTATAGACCATTCGGTTATGATGATCACCGCTAATGCTATATTTACTATATGCCTTGTTATCAATAATAGCTTGGTAGCCATCAGAATCTGAAATAAGCAATACATCAGGAGCAGATTTTGAACCAGTCTGCCCAAGATGGATTGCATTGTATCCAAATATATCATGGAAAAGGTTAGTAGTAGCTTTCTCAAATTCTACTGCCTCTTCAGTGCCTTGAAAAGCCATATTTCTGTAGTTGCTAAGATATCCACCTATGGCTCCATGTGGATAAGTTTGTTGAAGCACATGTTCTGTAAATTTAAAATCTGTCCCAGCGATTTGGGCTATGTGAGAAACGACATCAGCAGTAATACGAGGAATAGGCTTCAAAGAAGAGTAATTGAAGAAGATTTGAATAATACGATGTCTCTCTATCAAACTACTGGAAATAGTGCCTGTATTCAATAAATTCCTTGTATCCTTTTGGTGCCAAGGGTCAAGACCATATCTACGCTGAAAAACATCAGGAGCAAGCCTATTGTCAATAAAGGAGCCAGGATTATCTATGATGTTTTGAACCTCAGCATATTTTTCATCTGGAATGCCAATAACCTTTATCTCACGATATACAAGTTGTGTAAAATCAAGCCAATTCATAATCGTATTAGAGATGTCCATAAGATTATTCTCTGTACAATAGTGATTTGACAGATAGTCATCTCCGAACACTCTCCAACCGCATGAAGAATCTCTGTATTTATGAATACAATTTACTACATCTTCATAACATCGGTCAGATTCATTCTCGGCTTGAATAAGAACAACAAATGCGATTTCTTCTTGCGTTAGATGTACAATTCTAGAATCAGAAAGAAGTCTTAGCAAAAATATAAAAGGTCGAATTTTGAAGCGTGAAGTGACATGTACAGAATCAGAATACGCAGAAGGAAACTGATAATGAATAACTTGCTTCTTTAAAATAGGCACAATAGGTTTACCAGCCATGATGGATTCACCAGCCCATGTTAAAAAAACCTTATTATCAAATTCAAACCACAAGCCTAGACTATATAGCATTGCGGCATGTGTACGTCCGCCAGAACCGCCACCATCTCTCCTTTCTCCAATTCTTTTTGTCCCGGTTTCTTCAAGTTCATCTTCAAAGGCAAGATGTAAGGATCGATTACCTGACCATTGTTTTCCAAGAGCAACGCTACAGAAAGCGGCTAGTTCTTCAGGTACAGAGTTAAGTTTTCTTTTGGGTCTTGTAACCCACCATTGATCTTGAATTTTAGGTTTATTCATTGTCTCTTAAATTTGCTTGTATATAATCGTATGGAATTCCAGCAAAAGTTCTTAAGACAGCCTCAAATATAATCTTGGCACCAAGAGGCGGAACAGCCATACCAATCTGTTTACGCACATCCTCTTTGCTTCCCTCAAAAATATAGTCATCCGGGAATGTTTGAAGTCTTGCTCTCTCACGATTCGTCAAAGCCCTGGGCTCATTCCAATGATAAATATGAGTACCACCACCACCTGATCCTGTAACAGTGTATGCAGGTTTATTAGGATCAAGCCTCTTATAAATCTGACTAATACGAGCCCCTTTAACATTAAGTTGCAATGGCTTAGGAAGATTAGCAGTAAATGCATTCTCTCCAGGTTTAATGTACGATAATCTTTCTACCACTGTACTTGACTGTTTAGTCATTTCATTATTGGCGGCATTTATAGGGATTGGCGGATTTTCAATTGCTTCTTTACAAGTCACAACCTTATTACTTGGAGCGGGTATCAGAAACTCATAAGGTAAATCATTTCTAATGCCAATGATTATAACTCTATGTCTTGATTGAGGAACGCCATATTCCTCAAATTTATAGAGATTTGGATAAATCCTATACCCAACATTCCGCATATCTGAAAGTATCTTCTTAAAGGCACGCCCATTATTTGCGCTTTGAATACCGCCAACATTTTCAGCTAAAAACCACTGAGGCTTATAGATATCCAATGCTTGAATTCCATAAGTGTATAGTGGACCAAATTTGCCATCAAAGCCCAATTGTTCACCAACAATAGAGAAATCATTACAGGGGAAACCAAAGGCAAGTGCATCAATTTCACCTAAATGAGCAATATCTAAAGTATGAACATCTTCACAAACAAAGCTATCTGGATTATTAGGACAAATGTTTCTAACATAAGTCTTCCCAGTAGAAACATCGTAATCATTAGCCCATTGATGAATTATTCCATAGTCAGGATCTTCAATATGAGCCTTTAATGCTCCACATGCAAGACCACCAGGTCCACAAAATAGTTCTCCAAGTCTGTATATCATAGCTTTGTGTTTTTTAATTAAACAGTTTTGAGCAAGCGGTAAACGCTTTCAAATGGCGTACCTTAATGATTGATGTTAATCTTTAGGCAAATATGGGGAAAATATTTGTTTATACGTTTTATGAAACGAAAAAATTTGAACTCAGGCTTTGATTTATGGAGCCTATCTGCTTGAGAGGCTAATTGCACGGAACAGTCTTCAGGTGCCTCGTCTGTTCTCCTGCCGATACAACCGACGTCTGCCCTACGAGTTCTTCATTCCTGAAATCTTGCCAGAACGTCGATTTTACCTACCACCCTATTGCTTTTACATCCGTCATTTCCTAATTTTGCAGTCGAACATACACAAAATTAATTGAATAGAGTTGCTAAGATATCTGTCATGAAAAGAACATTGATCCTATCCGTCTTCGGAATTCTCGTGGCCATCTGCGCTTTCGGCCAAACTAAAGTTGACACCCTTTACTACGACAAGGACTGGAAAGGCGTAGCCGACCGGCTTTTCGCCGCCTACGTCAGAGTCGCCGTCGAACCGGATGACCCGCATTTCGCCAAGAGATGCAGGGACTTCTATGTCACAGGCGAAGTTCAAGGCGAATCAAACTTCATCAGCATTGACAAGTACGATGATTCCAAGTCTGTCTTTGACGGAGAATGGACTACCTACTTCAAGTCCGGCAATGTCTGCGAGCACGGATATCGGGTCAATGGTGTCATGGATGGAGAATACAGCAAATATGATGAGGACGGGTATCTGATCCAGCACGCATACTATAAGGACGGTCAACTTGACGGAGCCTACACAGAATTCGTGGATGACATTGCACTATACAAAGTCATTGACTATGAAAACGGCACTATAATTCATGATTACTACACTGTCACTAACTTCAATGGTCTCAACTGCAAGGTTAGTTTTTTCGATGACCAGCCGATCGCAGAGGAAACTCGTAACCCTGCACTGACTGATGTTCAGGTGGAATATGTGGATGATCAGGAATGGCAGTTATATGACATGAACGGTATCGTCCTGGCTGTTTCAATGAAAAAAGTGGAGGACTATGGCAAATACTTCCAGATTAATATGTCTCTTACCAACAACACATTGACTCCAATAGATTTCGGCATACAGAATATATCCGCATACTACAATTCTCTCAATGACAAATTTTCACTCGGCGTGCTCTCCGCGTCCGACTATATCGCAATAGTTTCCAAGAAGCAAAAGAGGAAAATGTCTTCCAACAGGTTCTGGGAGCATGAGCGTGCAGACGCACTCTCAACAACAACCTCTACCACCAACACTTCGTCAACGACAACGAATTCCGGAACCACATCTTCATACGCCAACGCTTCTGCCACGTCAGGTTCATACGGATCAACTGTCCGTGGATCCGCCTATGGCACGTCAAACTATAATGGCAGTTCAACGACAAACACTTCTACCACGACATACACTAGTGACGCGATGGCCAAACAGATTGCCTACGACAGGGCACAAAGCAATATTGAGGATTTCAACAACCAGCTTCTATCCGATAGAGAAGCCTTGGAAGATGCCTATTTGAAGAGGACAACGATTAATGCCGGCGAAACGTCTTCCGGATTTGTCAATATCGACTATGCTAAGTATACCGACTCTGCCACGGCCTATAGGAAGGTGACAGCCATTGTATTGAGCATTGAGGTAAACGGATACAACTATATCTTTTCATTCAATCTATAAGGCGCAAAACGGCTCATGTCGGTCCACCCTAATGCAGCCAAACATTTGAAATTAACGGAAAGGTAGCAGAGGTGACTGCGAAAATGGAAACAAGAGTACAGCACTAACATAAGGTCTGACTGACCGGGTATGGTCCGGAAAAATGTGTGTAAGTTAGCACCGGATTCCCCGATTATCGGGGTGCATGGTCTGTAACAGCGAAGTCCGTTTTGTACTGATAATCAATGCTGTTGTGTAACAGTTATGTCCGATTTTGTATTTGATATGGTATCGGCATCATTTGTATGGTGAGTCAATCTGAATCATTTTGGCGAAGTAGCTTACTCCGGTTTTTCCGAATATTACGAAGTTCTTCCAGTAATTCCAGCACAGGGGCTGTATCTGTCATATCATCGGGAATAATTGGATGGTCAGAAGGCATTATGGCCGATCTGGCTTGATCTTTTATCCCTATTTCCCATGCGTACCTGAATTCCACATTCTTAAATTCGAATGCATCATGAAGATCCGTCGGGTTTATTAATCTGTTGTTGTCATCAAGTTGACATGCAGAAAGTTTACAGAACTGAAATTGTTTAAATAAATTTTCAAAGGTGCTAAGGCCCGCGTTGTTCACTTGAGTCATGTCACAGAGGCGACAGTTAATATTATAGAAACGATAACCCTCCCCGGTTGCCTCTGCAAGTTGAGTATTAGGTGCTATGCACACCCTATACCTCGTCGGATTATCTATGTCAATACCTTTTATAAAATATATTGTAATTGAATGATTTAACATAAGATAATTATTGTTCCATTCATCAACAATTTGTTTGCCTATACTATAATTTTGAAATGCGAATAATAGAATTGGTGGTTCTTTCTCTAATCCAAAAAGATAAATACATCCAAACCAATGAGCATCATCCCAAATGCGCATATCCTTGTTTGGACTATAGAATGTCATGTCCTGTTGTTTTTTGTTAGAAAAATCGATTGCTGTGTTTCTGACAGCTGTAGGCTTTAAAGGATACTCCTTATCAGAATCTTTTCTCCAGTCTTCTAATTTATTTTTGAATTCATTGCCGAGGACATTTGATATTGCTTGTTTTACATATAGCAGGTCATATACTCTGTCCATGAGTTTTTCTTTTTCCTGCTTGTTCTGTAATATTTCACCTAAATTTTTATCTAATAAAATATTATGACTTAGCAGATAGGTAAGGAACGATGCAATACATTGCCATAGTTCTTCCTCAGTGTATTTGTCACCAACACTTAATTTATACTCGCAGTTTTTGGTCGGCACTTGCAATTTTAAGTTATCGCCAGAATTTATCATTTCTATGTAAATGTGCGGGAACATTGTTCTGGCTTCCATGTTATCCATTGTCGCAAATAAAGCTTCAATAGAGCCCAAAAATATTTCCGCAATCACTTGATTTTGACAAGTATTGTTATATTTCACATGAATTGTACAATTATGTACAGTTGTCTGTAATTCTGTTTCCCCGGCAGTTGAAATATTTAAATCATATAAGAATTCTTTTGTTATGGGGTTACTCTGTATTTGAACATATAGTGAGTTTTCTCGAAAAATACGTTCATTATCCTCATCTAAATCTTCTACATATCCTAGAATAAACTTCAAGTAGGAAGCTGCTGTAAACATGCCTGACCTCTCAAGAATATCAGGTAAATAACGTAAATTTGGATTTTCTAAATTGCTGGTCGCAAATCTGCAAGCCCATCCAAAATCATGGGCTTGGTTT
The DNA here is from genome assembly GCA_021204735.1 of Prevotella sp. Classification (GTDB taxonomy): domain Bacteria; phylum Bacteroidota; class Bacteroidia; order Bacteroidales; family Bacteroidaceae; genus Prevotella. The sequence goes on along the minus strand of JAJPYV010000267.1, from coordinate 3,008 downwards.
GTATTGTTATAATGTTCATTTTCATAATAGTGTCCATTTTGCGAGATTACTACCATCAATTCATGCCATACCAAGTACATGACAATTCTTCCTAACAATATTTCTATATGACATAGATTTTGTATCGCCTCCAAAAGGCTATAGGGCATATACCCGGTATCATGAAACCTCTTTAAGAGTAATGATGCTGTCTTAACTAAATATGCCTCTGCACTATAGGGAAGTCCCAGACTATATAATGCTTGTGCCAATAAGCCGTACGTTTTAATAAGGTCATCCAGGCATTCTTCTTTTTCAAAGGGATGAATACAACGGCTAAGGTGGGGTATCGCCTGTTTATAGTGTTCCTTCTTAATTAAGGATAGCGCTCGATCTAAGTCTATTTCAGCCGCACCCTGTGCAGACCTTGACTCCCTGATGATACTAACAAGATCATCAAGTAGTTCTTCGTATGTTTGATTATCTTCAATCACGGCGTTTAATCCGTTCAATACCTCATATTGGATCTCAAAACTAATGTCCAAACGATTAGGTGCTTCTAGCAATAAAGGCCGAATGGTATTTATGTCTTCTTCAATTGGCTCGCTTAGATATATATGATTAATTAGTTGCTGTTCAGCCATATATATTTTTAAATACAAAAGTGATGACGGCCTATCCCCTCGCTTCTCCAATGCAACTTCCAAATTTTCAATGAATGATATTTCTGATTGTGCTTTGTGGTGGTCAAACAAGTTGGCACGATCTAGATTCATAAATATCGATAAGATGTTTGTTAGTTTCTCCACGCGTTCAACTGAACAATCATCTTTAAAAAATTCCTTTAGCTTAAGATAATAGCAATACGTTGCATCAACATCATCGAACCAAAAGAAACTGGTCCATGCATGATCATACATGATAAGGAATGCCTGTTGGATAGTACCATGATTATTACATTCTCGTTGAGCCCGATCAAATCGTCCTTCGATATCACGACGTGGAAGTGCTAGCCCTCGGCTAAGAATATACGTTTCACGTAACTCTTCTATATATCCTGTATCAATACCGTTAATTGGTCGTATGATTCTCTTCTCCAATTCATCCAATTTCGCTTTTCGGGTTTTATCTAATGGCCCAATATGTTTTGTATTAACTTTATATTCGTCCGAAAAATTTAGAGTTTCTATCGCTATGTCTTTACAGCCATCATCAAAAACGGCTTTTTCACACCATGATTTATCGTATATCTCGACTTTAATATTGTATTTTTCAGTTAAAGATTGCTCTTTCTCAAAACATGAACTTGCTTTAATGTATTGATTCGAAAAAAATAATATGCGAGTATATCCACGTTTAGTGTCTGCGGCTTTCTCTACATCGTTTTCTAATTTTTGCGCCCAATGCTTTTTACAACTAATGGCAAATGCCCACTTTTCTTTTCCTATCGCACCCTCTTCTGATTCATACCATTTATCTGAAATATCAGGAGATACTTCATATGTTTCAGCATCCACTTTTCCGTCTCCACCTCCATCTGGACCGGTGTGTGGTTTAATATTGGGCGTGATTAGACGTAGAGCACACTTTATAATAAAGTTCTCAAATTCGCTTTGCATTCTTTTCGCTGACAACGAATCAATTTGGTTTTCAAATATTTCCTTAGTTAAGGGTAACTCATATACAACTGAAGAATCTGAAAACAGCTCTGGCTTCTTTTCTCTTAAGTACGAGGAGAAATCATGAATTTTTAAGTGTTTTGTTGTATCTTTTTCCATAAACACAATCCTATTATAATGGCCGAATACCCTCTTTAGGTTAAAACCCTGAATAAAAAGTCTTCACTGTTACAGCATGCGGAGCATACTATTACAGTCCAGACATGGCAAAGCTAATGATTTTTTCCCAATCAACGCTACGTATAGTATTTTCAAGGCGTTAAATCAAGGTGAACTGTAAGGGATTGATTACCCAGTATAGCAAAAATACTAGTACCTATAGTAAATTTGACGCGGTTAAGTAATATTTAGAGTGTAATAACCTTTGTAATAAAAGACAGCACAAACGAAAAATCGCGGATAAGACACCCCAGAATTCCGGAACTCTTATCCGCGAAATTTTATACAAAAGTCAAGTTGCCGCTATCTTCCGATGATATGAATCTGATCGATAAGATCGACAATTTCCTGCTTTGTCTTTTCAAGCTGCTCTTCCGCCTGACGGAGTTCGGCTTTGGCCTGCAAGACAGTGCATTCAGGAGTCGGCTTCAAGTCCTCTAAATCATCAATGTAGTCATCCATCTCAGATGGCGGAACATCATCAGGGGACAGGATACCGGTGTGTCTGGCCCAGTCCTTAGCCCAATCGTTTTCCGGAACATACTTCACTCCGGCATTGCTATGCCCGTTCAAAACGGATGCGGTGAAGGAAAGACAGACATCCATGAGGAACCTCCGTCTTTGTTCATCCCCGGCAACAATGTCGGTCAACATGTAGGCCGCCACAAAAAGGGCATGTGACTGATTCTCGCTAATCAGATTGCTAGAACCGCTTCCGGCGATCGCGCCGCCGGCATTTTTTGAATTTTCAATAGTACAACACATACAATTAAAAATTTTTAAGTTAAACATAAAATTGTACCTTTCTTCAATGCCATTACCTACGCCTATTTCCAATTCTGTTATATTCTCGCAGTTTGATTCGATTTTCAAGATGTCAAAGCCAAGATAGGCGACCATAGTAAAACAGCCTGTCCCTATCTCTTCCGGGGACAAGGTTAGCTAATTTAAAAGATTTTTGCAAATATTTTACGAGTTTTGCGACAATAAAATTCCAAAGACATTGAGGCAGAGCGGATAAGAATTTAACCTGCACCGGCTTATTTGTGTCGAAGACACAAAAATCGCGGGTAGCAATCCCACAAACGGAATGCTCACCCGCGAAATTCTATACCGAGAAGTTAGGCTAAATGGCCTCTTCGGTGTCGCAGGTTTTATTAGTCATCCTGTCAACCTGTTCTCTTACCCATT
>JAJPYV010000149.1 GCA_021204735.1 Prevotella sp. | reverse complement strand
GCAGCATGCGGAACGCAACCACTACTTGCAGGTCGGCATTGTAACTTTTCAATTCTTCTAAGAATGCAGGGTCTTTCATCTTTACAGGTTGCAGTACGGGGAGGCCTTTGGATAGAGCATACTGTTTTACTGCTGATGCTTGCAATGTATCTTGGTGTCTGCCTACGGGTTTGTCTGGTTGTGTTATTACGGCAACTACATTATAGCCCCCTTCAACTAAACACTTCAATGTTTCAACCGCAAATTCCGGAGTACCCATGAATATTATTCTAAGTTCTTCTTTTTTCATACTTGTTCTGTATTTTCGATAAAGTCTTTTCCTTTTAGGATTGTGAGTATTGTCTACAAAGGTATGATAAATAAAGTAAAAATACAAAATGCCGTATTTTTTTATGAACAAAATACCCTTTTAGACAATAAATATTATTTTTTTTTGATTTTGATTAGGAGTTTACAAGATTTTTATATAAGTTTGCAAACATAATGTATAATGATGGGAACAACCATTTGTTTGAGTAAAAATTAAAAAATAATGGACGCGCAAGAAAAAAATCTCAATCAGGAAAACACAGAAAACCTGAATGTTGAAGCAACAGAAGTTAACGAACAAGTAGAAACCCCTGCTGTGGATAACCATGAAGAAGCTGTAACTGATGAGAATGATAAGGCATCTGAAGTGATTGAGACCTCTCCTGAAAAAGAAGAGGCAGTTGAGTTTGTAGCAGAAGAATCTGTGTCAAGTGAGATGGAAACAGTCGATACTGAACCAGTTGAGCAGAAAAAGAACTACACGGACAAGAAGGAGGTAATAGAAAGAATCAAGGAAATAGCCCACGGTGATGAGATTCCTCAAAAAGAAGAAGTGGACTATCTCAAGACTATTTTCTATAAGTTGCACTTTGCCGAGAGGGAAGCCAATATGAAAGCTTTCGTTGAAGCTGGTGGAGATCCTTCTGTATATCAAGTGTTGCCTGATCAGGACGAAGAGATTTTCAAGGTCGAAATGAGTGTGATAAAGGAAAGGCGCGCCAAGATATTCTTAGAACAGGAAAAGGAAAAGCAAGATAATTACAAGAGAAAGCTTGAGATAATAGATAAAATCAAGTCGATGGTTACTTCACCCGATGAGGTAAATAAATTTTATCCTGACTTCAAGAAGCTCCAGCAGGAGTGGAAGGAGATAAGACTGGTACCTGCGGAGAAAGCCAACGAATTGTGGAGAAATTACCAATTATATGTTGAGCAGTACTATGACTTGCTGAAACTCAACAGTGAGGCTCGTGAGTATGACTTCAAGAAGAATTTGGAGATAAAGACCCACCTCTGTGAGGCCGCTGAGAAACTTGCTGAGGAAAAGGACGTAATCAGTGCTTTCCACCAGTTGCAGAAACTTCACCAGGAATTTCGTGAGGTAGGTCCTGTTAATAAGGAACTGCGTGAGGAGGTTTGGGCTCGTTTCAAGGCTGCTTCAACGGTAATCAACAAACGCCATCAGCAACACTTTGAGGATTTGCGCGCAAGAGAGGAAGATAACCTTGCGAAGAAGACCGAATTATGTGAAAAGGTCGAGGCAATTGCTAAGGAGGAAATAAAGAATGCCGGTGATTGGGAGAAGAAGACAAAGGAAATTATTGAAGTACAGTCTGCCTGGAAAGGTATAGGTTTCGCTCCGCAGAAGATGAATGTGAAGATATTTGAGCGTTTCCGTGCTGCTTGTGATGATTTCTTTGGTAGGAAAGCCGAGTTCTTCAAGAACATGAAACAGCAGTTCTCCGAAAATGCAGAGAAGAAAAAGGCTCTTGTTGAGCAGGCTCAGGCTTTGCAAGATAGTACAGACTGGAAGGCTACGAGTGACAAACTTATCGCTTTGCAGAAAGAATGGAAGACGATAGGAGTTGTGCCTAAGAAATATGGTGACAAACTGTGGAATGATTTTCTCTCTGCGTGCAACCATTTCTTTGAGGCGCGCAATAGTGCCACTGCCGGTACAAGAAGCGAGGAGCGTGCTAATTTGGAGAAAAAACGTGCTTTGATAGCTGAGTTGAAGGCCATTGTTGAGGCTGGTGATGACAGAGCACAGGATAAGGTTCAAGATCTTATTGAACAGTACAACGCTGTCGGTCATGTTCCTTTCAAAGAGAAAGACAAACTCTATAAGGAATATCATGATATTCTTGACAGAATTTATAAGGAGCTCAATATATCCACTAATCGCCGTAGACTTGATAAGTTTAAGAGCAACTTAAAGAATGCCGCTGAGAAGAGTGCGGATGCTTTGGATAATGAGCGTATGCGTTTGATGCGTCGCTATGAGACTATCAAGCAGGAGGTTCAGACTTACGAGAACAATCTTGGTTTCCTAAATGCTTCGAGCAAGAAAGGTAATAGTTTGATTGATGAGATGAACCGCAAGGTGCAGAAGTTGAAGGATGATATGAACCTTGTGCGTGAAAAGATTAAGGCTATAGATGCCGAGAACAAGGAAGAATAATCAAAACGAGAATTTTCCATATTTTGACGCTGTTGTTGGTGGTTGTGTCTGCTTTTTCGCAGACATCCAAACAATGGCGTGATTCGTTAAGTGTGCTTAACGGATTACTTCAGTATGACCCTAAATCAGTCAGCCTACATCTTAGAAAGGCAGCCGTAAACTTGCAACTTCTTGAATGGGAGAATGCCGTAGAGGAGTGTACCACAGTGCTTGGTGAGGATAAGAAAAATCTGCCTGCCCTGTATTATCGGGCGTATGCCAACAACAACATGCGCCGGTATGAATTGGCTAAAAATGATTATGAGGATTTCCTGAAAATTTCCCCTTACAACATGGAGGCTAACCTTGGTTTGGCTTATACGTACATCCGACTTAATCGTAATGATGATGCATTAGACCTTCTAAATAATCTTGTGGAGATGTATCCTGACAGTAGTGTTGTGTATGTGGCGAGGGCAGAGTTGGAAAAAGATATGAAATCATACGATATTGCCTTGTATGATTTGAACAAGGCTCTTGAAATAACCCCCTATAAACATGATCTTGTAGTGTCTAAAGTTGAGGTTTTGCTCGCAATGAATAGAAGAAAGGAAGCTAAAGATTTTTTAGATGAGGCTGTCAGCAATGGTATTCCAAAGGGCATTCTCCGTGAATGGTATTCAAAATGCCGGTATTAAAATTTCATCTGAACTTACTGAATACAAATCTTACCAATAGAAAATTGGTAGGTATTGCTATACAATAAACTGGGAGCGGTGCTAATGGCTTGCTGACACCGAGCCATAAGAATACGTGTAATAAGGTGATTTGCAACAAGTAGTTGAACAGATGGGCTGCACCGAAACCGAAACCATTTTTTACAGTAGTCTTTTTCTTGAAGGTAAAACGTGCGGAGAAGATATAGTTGAATATGAAACTGAGCGCATATCCGATAGTGAAAGCTATCTTTACATTTATAAAATTATATAGAGCAAAATAAATACCATAGTGTAGTAATGTCGCTACTACTCCCACGATACCAAACCGTAGTATTTCATTTAAAGTTTCCCTTTTCAGTCGCATGTTTTCCGTGATATAAAAGTGATTTTATGCGTTTCAGGTCATACAAAATATGTCCCGAAACGCATTTATTTAATGATTAAAACTTATTTCTCAGGAATTTCCTCGAGTGTTTTTGTGAGTAGTGCCCAGAACTTTGGTACTGATGGCCAGAAGGCACGCTCATTAGGTGTGTGTGGCGACAAAAGAGTAGGACCGAATGAGCAGATGTCGAGTACCGGATATTTTGAGAGGATGATACTGCATTCCAATCCTGCATGTACCACCTGTACTGTCGGCTCTTCGTTGAACAAGTCTTTGTATATCTTGCGCATCACTTTTATCAGTTCGCTGTCGGTATTCGGATCCCAACCGCCGTATGCACCGCCAAATTCCACTTTCATTCCAGCCATGTTGAAACAGCTTTCGAGTGAGGTTGCCAATTCGTCTTTTTTGCTTTCACTTGAACTGCGAGCCAAAATCTGTATTGAAGCCTCACCGTTGGCTATGTCGATTATGGCGAGGTTTGATGATGTCTCCACAATGTTAGGAATAGTTGGGATGTAGCGCAATACGCCATTGTGAGCCGCATAGATTGCATCCACGATATTGTCTTGTATTTCCTGTGGCACTACTGTTGCTGGAAGTTCTACGTCTTCTACTGTTACGTCTATGTTGTTTTCAATACCCTTGTATTCCTCGTTGAATATCTCTTTGTAATCAGCTGCTAACGCCAACAAGTCTTCCTTGTTCTCTTTTGGTAAAGTAAGAACAGCATTGGCCTCAAACGGAATAGCATTCCGCATGTTTCCGCCATGCCAGCAAGCCAACTGTGCCTCATCATCTGCAATGGCTTCACGTACTATGCGCACGAGCATCTTGTTAGCGTTGCCGCGTCCTTCACCAATCTCCAATCCAGAGTGTCCACCTTTGAGTCCCTTTACAGTTATCTTTACGGCAATGTCATCTTTTTCACTTTCTACCTCCTTGTAGTTCAGTGTGGCAGTTATGTCAATACCGCCGGCACTGCCTATAATCATTTCACCTTCCTGTTCGGTGTCGAGGTTGAGCAGTATCTCACCTTTCAATTCAGTGGAAGGCAAAGCGTTTGCACCAAACATACCAGTCTCCTCGTCGGCGGTTATCAAGGCCTCTATCGGTCCATGTTTCAGGTCTTTTGCCTCCATTATTGCCATTATTGCTGCGACACCCAAGCCATCGTCTGCACCTAATGTAGTGCCCTTTGCTTTTACCCATTCACCGTCGATATAGGTTTGAATGGGGTCGGTCTCGAAATTATGGTTACTTGACATTTCTTTCTGCGGCACCATGTCCATGTGAGCCTGAAGAATTACTGTCTTTTTGTTTTCCATACCAGGAGTGGCAGGTTTGCGCATTATGATGTTTTGAGCCTCATCCTTGAAGGCCTCAACACCAGCTTGTTTTGCAAAGTTGAGCAGAAATTGCTGTACTTTTTCCAAATGTCCTGACGGGCGAGGTACTTGTGTCAATGCATCGAAGTTTCTCCAGATGCATTCAGGTTTCAAATTTTTAATTTCACTCATAATATATGTATTATAATTATTTATTGTTTGCTATTATTTTTTTAGTAAATGCCAATGCCGTACAACCGTAAATGCCTAATACGATTACAAGCAATGTTTGAACAGTGTGGACAATCAGTACGAAATAGAGAGCATTTATGTCGCTTACTCCATACAGAATCAGCATTGTTTTTACGGCGAAGTGCCACGGACCAGCTCCATTGGGTGTTGGGACTATCACGGCGATACTTCCTACCACGAATGTAACGAGGGCGCATTGCAGTCCAAGATTGGCTGTGAAGTCGAAACAGAAGAAAGTCAGGTAGTAATGCAGAAAGTAGCACGCCCATATTCCAAGTGTATAGAAAATGAACAATGGGATGTTCTTCACGTTTTTCAAGGATATTATACCTTGCCAAATTCCCCCTAATGTTGTCTTCATTTTTTCATAGAACGACAGTTTTTTCAGCAGGAAATGAAGCAGGATTAAAGCAGATATGCCACAAATGGCTGTAACGATATATCCTGTGGTTGAGAACCTTCCGAATATAGAATCCATGCTCGTGCCTGTCTGCGTGAAGAATGTTGAGAACACTCTCATTTGTATCAATAAGGTAGAGCCAGTAACTATTGCCACAAGCAAAGCGTCAATAGCCCTTTCTGTAACTACCGTCCCCAATGCTTTCGGAAACGACACCCCGTCATATCGTTTTAGTACCATACATCGCATGAACTCACCTATTCTCGGTATTACGAGACTCACTGCGTAAGACATGAATATGGAATGAATTGCGGTAGATTTCCTTGCATGCTCCCCAATGGGTGATAAGGTTTGTCTCCAACGCCAGCCTCGAAACATTTGTGCAAGTATTCCAAACGGGAACGATAATATCATCCACGTCCAGTTCATCTCGTTCAGAAGAATGTTTTTTATGCTCTTGAAGTCAAAACCACGATACATCCAATAAAGTATCGCGCCGCCTAATACTAACGGTAAGACTATTTTGAGTGTGTCGCTAACTATTCTCTTTATATCCACATTTAAAAATGTTTCAGACATAGCCGTTTATCAATAGTTTATTTACGGCTTTCATTTGTACAAAGTTAGTGTATTTTTTTGAAACCTATATGATAAGTCAGATAATTTTGTTTTTATAATCATGTTTTAGCGTCAGTGTACTTTATCTAATTGTGTTTATAAAGACTTGAATGCTGTGTCTACAATTTTCTTATGCTCCTCACTTATTTCTGAGAATCGAGAAAGGGAGTTGAGGACCGCATGGCGTACTGACATATTATCTCCTGCCAACACAGCCTGCGACTGGTCGATAAACTCGTTTATCTCACGAAATGACATTGCTTCGCCTTTCATGAACAGTCTGGAAAGAACATTATAACCGCAAATCAGTTCTATGTCTTTATCAGACGACAGCCATTTCAATGCCAAATCCTTCGCATCGTCTATGTATTGGAATAGGTTGAAGGCAGTCATTTCCGCCATTTCCTGATTTGGAATCTCACTTATCCAAAGTTCTGCCATGTCAGCCTTCATCTTGTTTGCCGGCATTATGAGCGTGGCGAGAATTTTACATTCCCTGATATCCTCTTTCCAAAGTCCTATCGCCAAGTCGTAATCCTTACCATATTCGTTAGCCATTCTCTTTAATTCAGGAAAACTGATGCCCCAGTTTATCTTGTATCCAAGTCCTTTGTTCCGCATTGACTGTGATACGACACCATTCATCATCAATCTGAAACGGCTCTTTATCAGTCTGAGAGTTTCCTGTGTTTCCTGCTTCATTGTATTTTATATTAATGTGGCAAATTCTTTACTGTAACGTAGCATCTGGTGTTCGTATGTCTCTGAATAGTCAACGGATATGTCGGTAACGTTACCCTCTTTATCTGTTACAGGTGTGAGGACAGGATTTATGAAACCTTTATATGGCGGAATACCCAACTTGTTGTACCGTTCTAATATCTCTTCGTGCAAAGTTGGGTCAATGTTTACCGCATATTTCTCTACTATATCACGTGCGGCGACGTAGTCGCCTTCACTCTTTATCCTTTGTATTTCAGCAAGCAATGTGGCAAACAAGTTTCTTAGTTGTTCATAACTGTTGATTTTTACGTATGTCTTACCATCTCGTTTCACTAACTCGACGACATTGTCTTCTTTTCCATTTTCGTAGCACCAATGTGCAATTAATGCACGGTTGCGCATGTGAGCCTCTTCTATATTGTTGCCTTTCTGTATTCTCGCAAGTTGTGTGAGCAACCCGTTCATCATGTACGTGTAATATTCCGACTTATAAGCCTTTTCGTTTGGCAAAAGACCGAGTTCCACGAGTTTGTAATCTGCTGCGTAATATAGTCCGAACAGGTCGGCTCTTGTTTCCTCAATTGTATTTCCGTATGCTTTCAGCGCATCGGGGTCTACGCCTTCCAACAGTCGTCCACTGCCATGACCCAAGCATTCGTGAAGGTCGGTATGAATTATGTCGCAGATATCCCCATATTTTTTTATCATTTCTTTGGTAGGCTCATCAATAACAAACTCATCAGTGAATCCGTTTCCCCGTGCTGCCTCGTTATATGCTGAAATGATATTGCTTATTGTGATACTCTTGCTTCCATACTGAGCCCTTATCCAGTCAGCATTTGGAAGATTGATGCCGATGGCAGTTGACGGGTATTCACCGCCGCCAAGCATAGCAGCGCAGATTACCTTTGCAGAAACACCGTTGACCTTTGGTTTCTTGAATTTTGAATCGATAGGAGAGTTATCTTCAAACCATTGTGCGTTTTCGCTGATGAGTTTTGTTCGTTCCGTTCCCTTGACATCAAGATATTCAACAAGTCCTTCCCAAGTTCCTTTCAGTCCTAAAGGATCATCGTAGACTTCTATAAAACCGTTGATGAAATCAACGTGTGAGTCTTTGTCTCCAACCCATTCAATGCAGTATTTGTTAAATTCACGCAGGTCGCCCGAGCGATAATAGTTTATCAGTGTACTTATAACATTCTTTTGTTTCTCGCTTTCCGCAAATTCCAATGCTCGTTCTAACCAGTAGACTATTTTTTTTATTGCCGTTCCATATTTTCCTTCAAGAAACCATGTATCCTCTTTTATACTACCGTTTTCTTTTTCTACCGTGGTATTGAGGCCGTATGATAATGGTTCTTTATCTTCGTTGTCTTTTATGGAAAGGTAATAGTTTTCTACTTCTTTCTGACTGGCTCCCTCATAGAAGTTGCACGCAGATGTCTTTACCAAGTCATCTCCATCTTTTTTGTTTACCTTTATAGGTAGAATGTTAGGGTCAAAAATTACAGGTATTAGTTCTTCACAAAGGTTATCGGCATTCTTGTAACCACATTGCATAATATTAATGGTGTCCAACGAGTGAGTAGCATTAATAAAAAAATCTTTTGAAAATCCAGGAATAAACTTGTCGCAACCGTAATGATGATATATGCCATTTGAGAACCATATCCTTTTCAGATAAACTTCCAATGCCTTGAAGTCTGCGGATTTTCGGTTGCCTTTGTAATTGATGTAGATAGATTCAATAACCTTGCGTATTCGGAGATTATATTTGCCAAATTGGTCAAAAGTGATGTCCCTTCCGAATAATGTAGCTTGAGAAAGGCAGAAAACAAATTGTTTCTGCCTTAATGATAATTCTTCGAAGTTATCAAGTCGATATCTTAAAAGCTGTAAGTCTGCAAACCTTTCGTCTGTAAACACGAAAGGTTCATCGTTTATGTCTTTATCCATTGTTACATAAACAGTTTATTTCATGTGCTCCAACTTGTACTGTCTTGGAGTAACGCCTTCAAACTTGTAGAAAGAAGCATAGAACGTCTGGCGGTTTGAAAATCCCACCATGTCGCTGATTTCTTCCATCGTCAAGTCATCGTTCTCTTTGTCGACAAGCAACTTCTTTGATTCTTCTATGCGATATTTGTTTACAAAAGTCGCATAATTCATACCGAAGGCGATGTTCAATACGGCTGAGATATACCTGGAGTTTGTACCTAACTCTTTCGCCAGATTCTTGGCAGAGTATTTCTTCTCCCTGTACTTTTTCTTTTTCTCAATCCTATTTACAATTTTCGTCTTCAAATTGCGAACCAACTTAGGGTTGACAAGGCTGCAATAAGTTGCATCCTTGCTGCTATTGAATCTAACGTTGTACTTAACCATACCTGTTTTTCTTTTATCTAATTGTTATCCTTATTATGGCACAGACAAAAGTTGAACTGTGTTTTTTCTCCAAATGCCTGATACCGAATTAAACTTGTTGCAAATATAATGTTTTTTTTAATACGCAAATAATTACGATTTTATTTTTAATAATTTTTGTGCTTATTTTAATTGTTTCGATAAATCGGCGAAAAAGAGCGACAAATGTATATATTGTTATAAAACGTTAATTATAG
>JAJPYV010000024.1 GCA_021204735.1 Prevotella sp. | reverse complement strand
AGTTGTTTGATGTTGTTGTACCGCTTTCCAGTAGTACCGTTGCGCAGGTTGTGGCTTTCGTCGATTATTATGAGGCGGTAAAAGCGGGCGTTGTCAACATCAATAGGTTTCGACATTGATATCACATCACATTTGAGGTCAAATTTCTTAATGTATTTCCTCCACATTTCCTGCAGGTTGGCTGGGCAGATTACAAGCGAGCTGCTGGCGTATGTTGTCTCGTAAATTTTCGCAATGGCACAAGCCGTGATAGTCTTTCCGAGTCCCACGACATCACCTATCATCGCGCCGCCACGCTTGTCATTGCGTAGGTTGCGTGCCGCTATTTTCACTGCTGTCTGCTGGAAATCGAAGAGCTCATTACGAAATTCGGGCGTGAGGGTAAATTCCTTTATGCCGGAGCGGGCCTCATAACTTAAATGATAGGCAGTTTTGAGATAGATATAATACGGCGGAATAACGTTCTCGCTTGCCCAACTCTCATCAATTGCCGTTATCAGTTCTTCGGTGATGTTGATACATTGCTTTTCGTTCCAGCGTTCATCAAACCAATTGGCAAGTTTTTCAACGTGGTCGCTGTCGGTAAAGTCGGCGTTGAGTTCACCCTGTCCCGTAAAACCGGAATATGTGAGATTGCTGCTGCCCATAATACCGATAATCTTAGTGGAATAATCGTTTTTGTGAATTAAATACAGTTTTGCATGAAGCGGTTCTTTAAGGTACAGTTTTACGCAGACTTTCTTTTCCTTTAGTTGTTTAGAAAGTAAACGCAATGTAGCTTCATCCTGCTTTGTAGGCAGTCCGAGAAGGAGTTGTTTGCGGAAATCCTCTGCTATCTTCAACTTGCAACGGTTTACGCCTTCGGCATCCAACCGTTCTTTTTTGCCGGAGTACATTTCACGGATAAGTTCTTCTGGAGGGCGGTGCATTCCGATGAGTAAGCGGCAGACACGGAACTGTTGTCCGTTTTCCTCATAGACATAGCCACCTTTGAGGTTGTCGATTTGTTCCGCAATCATATTCCAGCCACGCAGGTTGAAATAGCCCACGCAGAAATCCACTCTTTCAACATTGTCAGATGAGATATGCCCTTTGAAACCTTCAAGGAATTGTGTTTCTATGTTATCATAAATTCTTGCCATTTCGGTATCGTTGTGTTATCATTATTAGACTTTTTCTTTTTGCAAAGATAACCTTTTTTAGTTAAAAGTTAATAGTTAACAGTTAAAAGTTACATATTGTGAAGTTGCTCACGCTCGGCAGAGTTAAAGCGAGCTTTACTTTGCTCTTGCTTAATCGCAACTTTTGTTGCGGCTGAAAAATATTATTACATATCGTTTTATTAAGAAAATTCTTTGTAATTTTGTGGTGTTAAACTACTAAAACAATTATTATGAATGAGAATGATAAGAAACAAGAGCAAACAAATGGTGCTTCGTCCAAAGAATGGGTAGATGAATTTGGTGTGAAGTATGTTTATGATAGCAAATTAGGGCTGAAACTATTGGAATGCACGAATTGGGATCTTAAAGAGTATGTTGTCAAGGAAGGGACGAAAATAATTGATTTTCAGGCTTTTGTAGGTCATAAAAATCTTAAGAGTATAATCTTACCGTATGGGTTGGAATATATCCTGATTGGTGCGTTTACTGATTGTATTAATTTAACTACAATGGAATTACCTGAGACACTTAAAGGGATGTGGATTAATCCTTTTTGTGGAGATTACAATCTTAAACTTGTAAGTAAATCTCCTGTTTTCAAAATAGAGAATGATTTGTTGATTGATGTTGAGCAAAAATGTGTGGTATCAGTTTTAGGAAATCCTGTATCTGTTGTTGTGCTGGATTATGTGAAAGTTATTGAAGAAAATGCTTTCTGTGGATATAGGAATTTGACAACAGTAAAGTTACCTGATGGTTTGACGAAGATTGGGGAGGGGCTTTTTCGTTTTGTCATAATTTGACTGATATAAATTTCCCTGATAGTATAACTTATATTGGAAATGGAGCTTTTCAAGAATGTTTTGGATTGACCAAATTGAAATTGCCAGAGAGTTTGACTACTATCGACATTGCGGCGTTTTGTGACTGTGAGGGTTTGACTTCGGTAGAATTACCTGAAGGTTTGGAGGAGATAGAATCGGATGCATTTCAAAATTGTATAAATTTACAGACTATAAATCTGCCAAAGAGTTTTACGGGAATAGAGAGGTCTGCGTTTTACAAGTGCTTAAGTCTGAAAAGTATAGAACTGCCACAGGGTACAAGAATAATAGACGAAATAACTTTTTATAGATGTATGAGTTTGGAAAGTGTCAAATTCCCAGAGGAATTGGAAGCAATATATTCTGAGGCTTTTAGACGTTGTACCAGTCTGATAACAGTAAATTTACCGAAAAACCTGAAAACACTTGAAAACAATGCGTTTGAAGAATGTACTTCTTTGACCACAGTAATATTACCATATAGTGTTGAGTATGTATCGAAAGACGTGTTTAACGACTGTACAAGTTTAAAGAAAATCTACATAACTTGTCCTATAGATATAGACCACAATGCCGTTATTGAGAAATTCAAAGGAATGTTGCCAGAAGAACTGTGGGATAAAATGGAAGTCAAGCGGGTAAGTTTGAATTAAGAATGAAGTGTGAATATATTATGAAAGCAAAAAAGGAAAAACTGACGGTAATTGTGGAGATAGCGAAGGATGGAACATACGGGTGTTATCCAGCTGATATTGATAAGGACATCGGATTGTCGGGATATGGTGAAACAGCGCAAAAGGCGATAGACGATTTTCTATTGGCATATCAGGAGACAAAGGAGGACAATGAGAAAATGGGAATTGAAACACCTGAATATGAATTTGAAGTACTTTCTCTAAATGGAAGTAAAAAGAAAGGTTTAATTTGAATATTTGTTAAAATTGAGAATATTTCTCAATTTACCATGTGGCTTGTCAATTATTTTTGTACTTTTGTTGCATAATATTTAAACAGTAAATATATGGCAATATTATTGCAGTTCACGGTAGGGAATTACCGCTCTTTTCATCAGGAAAGGACATTTACGATGATACCTAACAGTATTCAGGATGAGCCAAAGGAAAGTGTTGTAGTTGAGGGACATTATAAATATCTTACGGTGTCAGCCATATATGGGGCGAACTCCAGCGGTAAGAGCAATTTTGTTGATGCTTTGTCAACTATGAAAAACATGGTGTTAAGTTCTGTCAGGCTGAATGACCATGACCCATTATTATATGACCCGTTTCTTTTGGCTGATGAACAGAACCAGCCCACACATTTTGAGATTGTATATTTAGATACTGAAGATACACAAGTAAGGTATGGTTTCGATTACACTTTGAATAAAATAGAAAGGGAATGGCTGTTTTTCAAAAAGAAGAATAAGGAAGAGCAGCCATACTTTGTACGTGATGAGGAAGGCATTGGTGTGGATGAGGAGAATTTTTCGGAGGGTGCAGGATTTGAGGAAAAGGCTAACGACAATCGTCTGTTCATTTCATTGGTCGCACAGTTAGGGGGAGCAGTCAGTAAAAAAGTGTTGGACTACTTTAAATCAGGATATATTGTTATTTCAGGGTTAGACAGTCAAGGTTATGAAGGACTGACTGAAAGGCAATTTCTGAATGGAGACAAGGAATCAGAAGATGCATTGAGATTTTTCAAAGACCTGCAATTAGGTTTTGAGAAAATAAAAACGAGAGAGCGTGAAACGGAAAAAGGCGAAAAAACAATAGATGTATTCACGACACATAATGTTTACAATAATACTGGTGAGACAGTCGGGAAGAGGAATTGGCGTATGGACTATTTCGAATCGCAAGGGACACAAAAATTGTTTGAGTTGGCGGGACCATTGTTTGACGTGCTGCGCCATGGGCGATTATTGGTAATGGATGAATTGGATGCGAGAATGCACCCTCTTATTTCACAGTATATCATCAAATTGTTTAATAGCCGAAGGACAAATCCGAGGCTTGCTCAACTATTGTTTACAACACATGATACAAATCTGCTTTCCTCACATCTATTGCGACGTGACCAGATTTGGTTCACAGAAAAGGACAAGACTGAGGCGACAGACCTATACAGCTTGATGCACATAGTTTTGCCTGACGGTTCCAAGCCGAGGGGAGACGGCAATTTGGAGCGCAACTATATAAAAGGGCGTTATGGAGCCATTCCGTATTTGAAAACGATTGAATAATCTATGCTGCTATGGGAAAGAAAAAGAAGCTCTCTGCAATAAATCTTGAGCGATTTAAGTTCAAAGAAGTTATCCACTCTGACGTAAAAATTCGTTGTCGTATATTGATAGTATGTGAAGGCGAAAAGACTGAGCCGAATTATTTTAGGACGTTTGACCAAATGCAATATGGAAGTGTTGTATATAAAATTGATTTTGAGGGAGGAAAGATAAACACTGTACAGGTTGTAGAAAAGGCAATAGAATTACGTGATAAAGCTATTGTAGCAGGTAATCCTTATGATACGGTTTGGGCGGTGTTTGATAAAGACGATTTCCCTGCGTCTGCTTTCAATGCAGCGATAATAAAGGCTGAACGACATGGAATAGGATGTGCATGGAGTAATGAGGCTTTTGAACTATGGTATGTGTTTCATTTCGTAAATCGTGTTACGGCAATGGGTCGCGAGGAGTACAAAAGAGCCATTAGTAAATACGTGAATGAGTCACCGAAATACACAGAAAAGACAAAATACAGTTATCAAAAGAATGCCTTAAATTCACATGAGATAATGACAAAATACGGTGATGAGACACTTGCCATAAGTTATGCGCAGAGGCAAGAGCAGAGTTTCAATGACACCCGTTATGCGACACATAATCCATGTACTACAGTGTACAAGTTGGTCAGATTGCTTCGAGGTGAGGATAGTGGGTTTAACGAAAAAATAATGAAGGATTTAACTACTCACTTGTCGTAGGCATGGAGAGGATAGTCGATGGTGTAGTGTAGGCCGCGGCACTCCTTGCGCTCGATGGCCTGTCGGGTGATGAGATAACCCACATTGATCATGTTGCGCAACTCACAAATTTCTTTGCTTGCCTTGACACGCTTAAAGAGGACTTCAGTCTCCTCGTATAACAGGTCGAGACGGTCCCAGGCACGTTTCAGACGCAAGTCGCTGCGCACGATACCGACATAGTTGCTCATGCACTGTCCTACTTCCTTTACGCTCTGAGTGATGAGCACCTTTTCCTCGTTGGTCATTGTACCCTCATCGTTCCATTCAGGTATATTGTCGTTGATAGTATATTCATCAATGTGCTGCAAGCAATGCTTTGCAGCAGCGTCAGCGTAAACGATAGCCTCGATAAGCGAGTTGCTTGCCAGACGGTTGCCGCCGTGGAGACCTGTGCAGGAGCACTCGCCAATGGCATAGAGGCGACTGATGCTCGACTCAGCGTTGAGGTCAACCTTGATACCACCGCACATATAATGAGCCGCAGGACGGACAGGGATGTATTCCTTTGTGATGTCGATGCCGAGAGAGAGACATTTCTGGTAGATGTTCGGGAAATGCTTTTTCGTCTCCTCCGCATTCTTGTGAGTAACGTCGAGGCAGACATGGTCGAGACCGTGAGTCTTCATCTCCTTGTCAATAGCACGAGCCACGATGTCACGGGGAGCGAGAGACTTGCGCTCATCGTATTTCTCCATGAAAGAATCACCGTTAGGAAGTCGCAAAATGCCGCCGTAGCCACGCATAGCCTCCGTGATGAGGTAAGCAGGGCGCATCTCGTCGGGGTTGTAGAGAGCAGTAGGGTGGAACTGCACAAATTCCATGTCCTGCACGGTACCCTTAGCACGGTAAACCATAGCCACGCCATCGCCAGTGGAGATTACCGGGTTGGTGGTGGTATGATAAACGGCACCGCAACCGCCAGTACACATCAGCGTAACCTTACTTAAATAAGTATCAACCTTGCCAGTATCAGGATTCAGCACGTATGCTCCGTAACATTCAATGTCAGGCGTGCGTCGTGTAACCTCCACGCCGAGGTGGTGCTGCGTGATAATCTCAACTGCGAAATGATTTTCCTTTATCTCGATGGTATGAGTGTTTCTAAGAGCCTCCATCATGCCACGCTGGATTTCCGCACCAGTGTCATCAGCATGGTGAAGGATACGGAACTCAGAGTGCCCGCCCTCACGGTGGAGGTCAAACTTGCCATCCTTGTTCTTGTCGAAATGAACGCCCCATTTGCAGAACTCCTCGATTTGAGCAGGAGCGTTGTACACCACCTGTTCGACAGCCTTACGGTCGCTTATGAAGTCGCCGGCAATCATGGTGTCATCGATATGTTTCTCGAAATTGTCAACAGACAGGTTGGTTACCGAAGCCACACCGCCCTGAGCGAAGCGGGTGTTCGCCTCGTCTAATGTAGTCTTGCAGATTATACAAATCTTTCCTTTGTGCGCTCTTGCTATTTTAAGAGCATAACTCATTCCGGCTACACCTGAACCGATTACCAAAAAATCATACCGATAAATCATAATTAAAAATTAAAAATTAAAAATTAAAAATTCACGATTGCTTGCGATATTGCTTGTGGGCATTCTTTCCTATGAAACGAGCGGATATAATAAATTAAATCCCTACAATTGCATGAGAGAGTGGAAAGTTGTATATTTTTTGTCACTTGCAAGTGAATATAATAAGTTAAATTCATATAGTTGCGTGAGAGGGTGTGAAGTTAATATTTTCATCAGAATGGGAAGATGAGAGGGAGGACGAAAACCATGACGATACCCATGATGATCTGGAGAGGGAGACCTACTTTGATGTAGTCCATGAATGTGTAGCGCCCTGCCTGCATGACGATAGCGTTAGGAGGCGTGGAGAATGGAGAGGCGAAACACATACTCGCACCGAGAGTTACGGCGAACAAGAAGGAATAAGGACTGAGGCCCAATTCCGTGGCGGAAGACAAGGCGATAGGAGCCATGAGGACAGCCGTTGCCGTGTTGCTTATGAACATCGTACAGAGAGAAGTGGTGTAATAGATACCTGCGAGCAGGACGTATGGTCCTAATGCACCAATACCATTCACGAGAGAGTGGGAGATAAGGGCGGAGACACCCGTTTTCTCAAGAGCCACAGACATAGGCATCATGGCAGCCACGAGAACAACGCTCTCCCAGTTTATTGTCTTGTAAGCAGCCTCCACATTTCTGAAGCAGCCGCAGAGTACCATGAGGACACCAGCAATCATCACCGCAGTAACCGGTTCGATAGGGATGAAGTCGAACACTATCAACACCACCATCAAGACCATGATAAGCGCAGCCACAGGAGCCTTGTAGTCGAGCGTTACTTTCGCAGCCTCCTCAAGCGGCTGACCGAGCACTACCCAATCGTTCTCCTCATTGTTAAGACGCAGGATATTAGCCCATGTACCCTGGACGAGGAGAACGTCGCCAGAGCGGAAGCGCAGTTCAGTGAGATCATCCATGATATACTCACCTTTGCGGCGTACACCGACCACATTAATACCATATTTAGAGCGGAAGCCAGACTCTTTTAACAGCCGGTTGACAAGTTGTGAGTTAGGGAGGAGAACGATTTCCGCAATGCCGATGTCGTAGAAGTCGAGCGAATTGCCATCATCGTTTTTCCTGTGAGAAGACACGTAAGGTTTGAGCGCATAATCCGCAGCAAACTGCTCTGCTTGTTCCTTTTCACCAGAGACATATATAATATCCTTTTCCTTGAGAATAGTTTTGGGACCGGCAAGTTTTTGACTCACATTCTTGATGATACCCTTCTGTCGTCTCGTCTCACTTCTAATTTCAAGAACAGTAAGACCATAACGGTTATGAATGTCAAGTTCGGCGACAGTCTTGCCTTTAATATCCGACTTGTGCCCCACGACATACCTTTGCAGGTTATCCTCAAGGTGATATTCGCTTACCAGTTGGTCGAGCGACTTGCCATTGTGCTTGCTGTCATCTCCCGTATCATCCTTTCTTTTCAAGAACCAGGCAGTGAGAGGAAGAAGCACGATGATACCCACCAAAATGCAGACGATACCGACGGGCGTGAACGAGAAAAATCCCAAAGGTTTGAAACCATTATCCGTGAGAGCCTCCTGGATAACGAGGTTGGGAGACGTACCGATAAGGGTGAGCATGCCGCCCATGCTGCTGGCGTAAGCAAGAGGGATGAGGAAACGCCGGACATTCGACTTGGCTTTGGCAGCAAGACTCACGATGATAGGGAGCATGAGAGCCACAGTACCCGTGTTGCTGATGAAAGCCCCGACTACCGAAGTAACAACCATCACCATAAGAAAAAGGCGCGTTTCGTTAGTGCCAGCCAAATTCATTATTTTTCCACTAATCATTTTGGCAAGACCAGTCTGGGAAATCGCACCGCCCACGACGAACAGTCCGACCATCATAATAACGACAGAGTTGGAAAAGCCCGAAAGAGCCTCATCGGGTGTCAGTATGCCCAAAACCAAAAGCAAGAGAAGCGCACAGAGAGCCACTAAATCAGAGCGTATCTTGCCAGTAGCGAAGAAAATTACTGAAACTCCAAGTATAATTAATGTCTCTATCATGCCTGAAAATAATAATGAACAGTTAAGTGTTGAAAATCAATGTAAAGGCGTATTCTTATATTTTTCATCGAAATAGCAGAGCGCAGCCCCGATAGCGGTGCAGTACTCCGAATTTTCAGGAATTATCAGTTTCACGTCATACAAATTCTCTATCTTCGGGAAAACGATATTGCATTGAGGCAGAAGGGTCAGGTTGCCAATCATGACATATTCACGGATGCCGCTGCCGATGGAAGCGAGGAAAGCCGACTGGCCGATAGACTGGAGCACCATCCAGATGAGGCCGAAGGCGATGTCCTCGTGAGAGACGTTGCCTTGAGCGTTACCGAAGAGCGAAGCCACGGCATCCATAGGAAGGTTAGTGAGAGGCTGGGCACTGATGTCGCTGATGAGCAGGTTGATTTTGGAGATATCCCCATTTTTCGCCATTTCAGACACCATTATGATATCATCAGTGTTGAGAAGCAGACGGGAGAGTCCAATTAGCGTGCCGCCACCGATGCCCGTACCGCCGATATGCTCAATATTATCGCCATCACATCTAACCAAAGACGTACCTGTTCCCATGCTCACCACTATGATACGTTTTTTCCCTGACTCATGGCAAGCTCCCAGACCGTTGGCGATAAACTCCTCTGTCTTGTCAGTAGGAAGACTGTAAACAGGTTCGTTGATGTATGCGCTGCCCACGCCAGTAAGCATAACATGCTCCACGTTATCAAGAGTCAAGTTGTTGACATGCAGATACTTACCGAAAGCCCCATAGAGAGAGGTCACGGGGTCGGTAGCCTTTATACGGATGGGAGAAATCACTTTCCCGTCACGGATTCCCACTATTTTTGTCGTGCTAATGCCGACATCAATGCCGATAACTGTTTTCATTGATAGTTATGCAAAATTATACATTATTCTTGAAAAGAACAATGAAATTAAAATAGATTATCTTGTTTTTGATAACTCATTACTA
>JAJPYV010000317.1 GCA_021204735.1 Prevotella sp. | reverse complement strand
TTGGATTTTCATAATTGCTTAATGTTTAAGAATTTATTAAACTATTGCGGTTTTGTGAATGCAAAGTTACTTCAAAATAAGCAATTAAAGAAAGGTTGACAAGTGATATTTGTATGTGTTTAATTATTTTTAATAAACTAATCTTACAATTAAAGACAGTCAAAGGAGTTAGCTATATTAACTCCCTTGACCGATTTAAATTTGGTACACTGAATAAAGGATTTGTCACAGTTTTTCAGACAAGATTTTCATTCCTTCCGAAGCCCCCGCCTTGATATGCTGGACATCACCGCTTGTTCTGACATAGTTAGGGTCGATTATGTATATAGGAACGCCCCCATTAACATATTGCACAAGACCAGCAGCAGGATAAACGTTGAGCGAAGTACCAATAATTATAAAAATATCAGCTTGGCGTGCGACATCAGCCGCAATACTGAAATTAGGTACACTCTCACCGAAGAACACAATGTATGGGCGAAGTAACGAACCGTCACCAGCCTTCTCGCCAGGAGCAACCTCAAGGTCGTCTGGTGTCATAGTTTTCCAATAACGAGGATTTTCGGTATCATAACTGGAGCACATTTTCATAAGTTCCCCATGCAAGTGAATAACCTTTGAACTGCCAGCCATCTCATGGAGGTTATCCACATTTTGCGTAACAACAGTGACATCATATTTCTTCTCAAGCTCTGCCACAAGTTTGTGCCCCTCATTAGGTTTCGCCTCCACAAGTTTTTTACGAAGCATATTGTAGAAGTTGTTCACATAAACAGGGTCTTGCAGCCATCCCTCATGAGTTGCGACACGTGACACAGGATAATTTTCCCACAGTCCGTCGGCATCCCTAAATGTACTAAGACCGCTCTCAGCAGACATTCCCGCACCTGTTAAAACCACTATTTTTTTCATATCTTAAATATTTTGATTATTAACATTCCACAAAATTAGTAATTTTTCTTGAATAAGAATACCTTAATCAGATAAAAATACTACCTTTGCACGTTTTTATTAAGGTAATAGTATTTAATATTTTCAAAAGAGATGGATAAACTAAGTTACTCTTTGGGACTTGGAATTGGGCGACAATTGGTACAATTAGGAGCCTCAGGCATTGAAATAGACGATTTTGCGGCAGCCATAAAAGATGTGATAGCAGGCAACGCGTTGAAAATCACACATAGAGAGGCACAGACAATCGTTCAAGATTATTTCCAGAAACAAGAGCAAAAGCTGAATGCCGAAAAAGCTGAAAAGGGCAAGAAAGCAAAGGTAGAAGGTGAGAAATATCTTGCCGAGAATGCAAAGAAAGAAGGAGTTATAACCCTTCCGAGCGGATTGCAATATAAAGTTTTGACCGAGGGAACAGGCAAGAAGCCAAAAGCCACAGACAAGGTAAAATGCCATTATGAGGGCTTTCTTATTGACGGAACAGTTTTTGACAGTAGTGTTCAGCGAGGAGAGCCAGCAGTATTTCCACTCAACCAGGTAATAGCAGGGTGGACAGAAGGACTTCAATTGATGCAAGAAGGATCGAAATATCGTTTCTTCATCCCTTATATCCTCGGTTATGGTGAAGGAGGAGCAGGGCAGTCGATACCGCCATACGCAACACTCGTGTTCGACGTGGAACTGATACAAGTTCTCTAAATGATGAACGACAAATATTCCACTTACAATTTCTTGATAAAAAGGCAACAATTAAAAATAAATACAGAAATGAAAAAACTAACATTTGCAGCTGTTTTAGCTGTGGCAGTCGCAACTTTATTTTCATGCGGCAATTCAACGCCAAAAGCAAACATGAAAAATGACATTGATACCGTAAGCTACGCTATCGGTATGATGCAGTCACAAGGTCTGAAAGAATATCTTGTCAGGAATCTCGGTGTGGATACTACATACATGGATGAGTTCTACAAAGGTCTTAATGTAGGAGCAAACGCAGGTGACGATAAGAAGAAGGCAGCATACTATGCAGGTATTCAGATTGGTCAGCAAGTAGCCAATCAGATTGTAAAAGGCGTTAATTATCAGTTGTTTGGAGAAGATTCCACACAGACGATATCACTTAAGAACTTGATGGCAGGTTTCATTAGTGGTACGTCAGGAAAGAACGCAGCAATGACTCTCGATGAGGCACAGATTGTAGCGCAGATGAAAATGGAAATGATTAGGAAACAATCACTTGAAAAGCAGTTTGGAGACAACAAGAAAGCAGGTGAGGATTTCCTTGTAAAATATGCAAAAGAAGAAGGAGTACAGAAACTTGAAAGCGGTGTACTCTACAAAGTTTTAAAGGAAGGCAACGGCGAGATTCCTACTGACACCTCAACTGTAAAAGTTTACTATGAAGGAAAGACCATAGACGGAAACGTATTTGACAGTTCAGACAGGACAAAGGATCCTACCAAGTTTCGTGTAAAGCAAGTTGTAAAAGGTTTCTCTGATGCTCTCACCCACATGCCTGTAGGCAGTGTATGGGAAATAGTAATTCCACAAGAACTCGGCTATGGAGACCGTGCGCCAAAAGACATCAAACCGTTCTCAACGCTTATTTTCAAGATTGAATTAGTTGGTACTGGAAAATAATATAGTTATGAAGAAAATATTTTTAACAGCACTTGCCGTTTTGGTAAGTGCTTCTTTCAATACAATAATTGCGAAAGACAAAAATAAGAAAGAGAAGAACAAGGGAGAAGAACAACAAGTTGAAATAATAGCATTAGAAAATGCCTCAGACTCTCTTAGTTATGCTGCAGGAATAAGACATACAGATGGCCTTATACCATATATACAGCAGCAAATGTATGTTGATACAGCATACATGGCAGACTTCATCGAAGGTTACAAGTCAGCTATAGCAAGTGAGATAGACAATAATAAAAAAGCATATATAGCTGGTCAGGAGATAGCTGTTATGGTATCAGAGCGCATGTTGCCACGCTTGAAAGAGCAATTTCAGGAAAGTCCGGATTCAGTTATAGAGGCAATATTCCACGCAGGATTTACCAACGCCATCCAAAAAGACTATGGATTAATGTCAGATTCCACAGCCACAAAATATTTCACTGATGCCGCAAAACAAGCAACTGACGCTTTGAATGAAGCAACCCGCAAAGCAGGTGAAGCATTCCTCGCTGAAAATAAGACTAAGGAAGGTGTCATTACAACAGAAAGCGGACTGCAATACAAGGTTCTTGTAGCGGGTGACGGTGAAATTCCCACTTCCGATCAAGAAGTAACAGTGAAATACGAGGGCAAACTTATTGATGGAACCGTATTCGACAGCAGTTACAAACGTCCTGGGGAGACAGCCAAATTCCGCCCGACCCAAGTGATAAAAGGCTGGACAGAGGCACTTACCATGATGCCTGTCGGCAGCAAATGGGAGCTCTACATTCCACAAGAATTAGCTTACGGTGAGCGTCAAACAGGAAATATCAAACCATACAGTGCTCTTATATTTACTGTTGAGTTAGTAAGTGTTGCAGAAGCGAAATCCAAAAAATAATAAAGTAAATTAAGAATTTTACTTATACATTCAACATAGAAGCCTAATACTATCGCCTCTCACCTACGTTTGTTGTTCGACTATTCAAGAACGTAGGCGAGAGGCAAATTTTTTTTTAACATCCATTATAAATTACACTTTATCCTTAACCGAGTCGGCACAGGCCATGGTTGTGTAGAGATAGAGAGCAACGGCAGCATGGAGGGCAGAAGGAAGTAATTCAGATGGGATGTGCTCTGCGGATGTGGAGGCTTCGTTGTTGCTAAGCCAACTGAACACTGAACGATAATACTTACGAAAGTTGGCGTATCGCTCGTTGGGGGTGTTGTACAGGGTGGCGAGTTTCGGGAAATAGGTTATTGTTTCACGGAGGGAGGGTTCTTCACCGTTGGCGTTTAGCGGCATTGTTGTGCCATTTGTGAGCCAGTAAATTTTCTTGAGGAATGTGTCAAAACGGGTTACAAGTTGGGTGTACCATGTACGGAAATCAACATCCCTGTGCTGTGCCCGATACAGGCAATTAAGGATATGACGTAATTTGCTTTTCAAGTCTTGTAAATCAGGAATTGTTTTGGCATTGACAATACCAAAGAAGATTTTTAATACTTCATCAAACTTAACATAATTCACACCGTCACAGATGTCAGCAAAATCATTCTGAAATTCCTCACGCATACGTTCTTTCAAATCATCCTCATCATATTCAGGATTAATGGCTTTTCTGACTTTCTCACGGACAAAATCATTGAGGATCTTTCTGAAATCCTCACGCTGCCAATATATAGCCATTAGTTCGGTGCTTGAAGCCGTGATTTTCGACATTTGCGTGGCTACTTGTTGGTCACAATCTTGATTAGCCGTATCTTCATCACTGTTAAGCATTGAGTTGCGCACCGTGTCATTGTTTATTACAAGTTCGGTTATCTTACCAACCTGTTCACGTACTATCACATCAGCTTTCCAGTCTATGTTGCCGAACATCTTGTTGAAATTCTTTTCTATCTCACTTAGTGGTTGCATGTCAGGATCACCCACGTTGTTGCTGGGTGATGTCGGAACAGGTTCTATTTCAGTATCAGTATTTTTCAATTGTATTGCGCGTTCCTCTTTCTTTTCAAGGCGGTAGCGGTCGAAGTCAACAGACTCAAGAAGTCCTTGTGTAAGGTCATCCATTCCCAACGAAGGCAACTTGTTGAGCAGCAGCTTTAAAACCGTTTCCTTCTTCTCCCATTCCAGACTATTTGTCGGCATGATTGTTGACAAGAATTCGTAAGTGCGGATATAAGTCTTGATTGCACTCTTGCATTTCACTTTATCCTCCTTTTCAAGGTTGCAGAAACGCTCCTTCATCTTGTCGAGCAACGGGTCTATCTCTGTTCTCGGTGCATTGTTCCAATATTTTTTGTTGACTGTTTCAATCTCTGACGGATAATAAATGCCATAGTGTAAGGTCATCCATTCCCAACGAAGGCAACTTGTTGAGCAGCAGCTTTAAAACCGTTTCCTTCTTCTCCCATTCCAGACTATTTGTCGGCATGATTGTTGACAAGAATTCGTAAGTGCGGATATAAGTCTTGATTGCACTCTTGCATTTCACTTTATCCTCCTTTTCAAGGTTGCAGAAACGCTCCTTCATCTTGTCGAGCAACGGGTCTATCTCTGTTCTCGGTGCATTGTTCCAATATTTTTTGTTGACTGTTTCAATCTCTGACGGATAATAAATGCCATAGTTATCGATTATGTCTAAAAGGTCATTGAGTTTGTTAGGGTCAGTCTCCTTACTCAAAATAGTTGCCTTATAGTAAGTCTGAAAATCCCTTTCCACATCCTCGCATGAGTTGACGAAATCAAGCACGCTTGTATCCTCTTTCTTAGGATAAGTACGGTTGAGCCTTGACAAGGTCTGAACAGTCTGCACCCCATGCAATTTCTTGTCAACATACATTGTATGCAGAAGAGGCTCATCATAACCAGTTTGGAACTTGTCAGCCACAATCAAGAAACGGTACATCCCTTGTCGGAATGTCTTTTCTATATCAGCAGATGGAAAACCATTCATTTCGCCCTCATTCCTTTTTATGCCACCATAATCAATATCACCACTAAAAGCTATTATCGCCTTATATTGCGAATTACGCTCTTTAAGCAAATCACAAACTTCATAATAATAGTCTATTGCTTTTCTTATACCAGTAGTGCAAATCATGCAGCGAGCCTCACCACCAATCTTATGAGCGACGAAATTATGAAAATGCTCCACCATCACCTTTGCCTTCTCCGCAATAGTCTCAGGCTGGCTCTCTACAAAATAGCGCAGTTTCTTCATTGCCTGTGTTTTCTCAAACATAGGGTCTTCTTTTATCGCCTTGTGTATGCGATAAAAGCTTTTATAGGTGGTATAGTTTTTCAGCACATCAAGAATAAAGCCCTCCTCAATTGCCTGTTTCATGCTGTACACATGGAACGGACGGTGCCCTGTCTCGCCATCTTCTTTTGTGAATGGAACGCCAAAAGTCTCCAACGTCTTGTTCTTAGGTGTTGCGGTAAATGCATAGAAATTGGCATTAGCAGCCATACGACGCCCTTCCATGTATTTCTTAATCACATCGTTAACATAGTCTTCGGCATCTTTTTCTTCTTCGTTTTCCGTATTTTCGTTTTCTTGTTTTGCCCAACTAAGAACCATATTCTCCATGGCACTCATCTTTCCACTCTGGCTGGAATGGGCCTCGTCGATGATTACCGCAAAATGCTTTTTTGCCAACTCCGAACCTACCGTTTCAAGTATGAACGGGAATTTCTGAACTGTCGTAAGAATAATTTTCTTGCCACCAACCAAATAAGCATGCAGTTTGTTACTGGATTTAGCCCACTCAACGATATTCTCGTTGTGAGTGAATGCCTTGATATTGTCACGCAGTTGCTTATCCAAATTAACACGGTCGGTTACAACGACAACACTGTCAAATTTTGAATTTCCTCCGTCAAGCAGTTCCACAAGCTGGTATGCCAACCATGTGATACTGTTGGACTTTCCAGAACCTGCGGAATGTTGGATTAAGTATCTCTGCCCTACTTTATTCGCATCCGTTTCCTTAAGCAGTTCACGCACAACTTCCAACTGGTGCCAGCGTGGCCATATAATTTTCTGTTTTCTTTTGCCTGTGTCGGCATCTCTCTCCTCTATTACTTGTGCATAATGCTCTAAAATATCGCTCAGTCTTTCCTTTGTCAGAATATCTTCCCAAAGGTATGATGTTTTCAGTCCGTTTTCATTAACAGGATTACCTGCACCATCGTTAACACCCTTATTGAACGGCAAGAACCAACTATCCTTGCCGCATAGTTTTGTACACATGGCAACGGTCTCATCATCAACGGCAAAATGGGCAGCACAGCGCTTTGGCATGAACAGCAAATCCTTCGGATTTCTGTCTGCCTTATACTGGTTTATGGCATCATTTGTATTCTGGCAAGTAATTTGATTTTTCAGTTCCATTGTTATAATGGGCAAACCATTGATGAATATCGCCACATCAAGGGATAGCCGCTTATCCTCGTTACTGTAATGCAACTGCCTGATAACACTGAAACTGTTATTGTTGTATCTTGCTTTTCCCTCATTGCTCATCTCAGAAGGTAGAGGGTTGTAAAGTACAAAAGTATTGCTCAAATGTCTCACTCCCTTGCGCAGAACGTCAACCACTCCCCGTTTGGATATTTCATCTCGTACACGCTCCAAAAACCTGCGACGGTTTTTATCGTCAGCAAAAATACGGGATTCTCTAACATCAACAGATTGCGAAACTTTCAGAAAAAATTCAAGACGTTTTATGTCAAGCGCGTAATCCTTGTCATAATCATCACTTTTACCAAGCTCGTAACCGTTCTTCTCAGTAAGGTAATTTACTATAAGGTCTTCAATCGACCTTTCATTCATCTGCGTAGGCATATATTATCAGGTTTAATCAGGTTGTACATTAATTTTACCCGTCAAACATCACTAATCAGACGCTGTTTATATTCTTTAAGGTAGTCAATAAGGGAAAATCATATACCTTAATAAACAAAGAAAAGAAAATAGAGTAATATGGAACAAATTCAATATAACCAGTTGTTCAATTTCATTTGGAACATTGCAAATGATGTACTTGTACATGCTTTTGTTAAAGGTGATTACAAGAAAATAATATTGCCGATGATGGTGTTGCGCCGTTTCGATATCCTTCTTGAACCTAAACATGAGGTAATATTAAAACAGAAAGAAATATTAGACAAAATAAAAATACCTGTATCTTCACAGGAACCAGCTTTGTTCCAGGTATCAGGATATCCTTTCTGCAACACTTCAAGATTTACAATGAAGATTCTTCGTGCCGAGACAAATCAAACACGACTGAAACAAAATTTTTTGGAATATCTTGATGGCTTTTCAAAAGATGTTCAGGATATAATTGATAAGTTCAAATTTAAGCAACAAGTTGATAACCTTAGTAATACTGGGCGATTGGGAACAATCATTGAAAAATTCACTGACGAAAATATCAATCTTGGCATTAATCCGATACTTAATGAAGACGGAAGCGAAAGATTGCCTGGTGTGGAAAACCACACAATGGGTACTCTCTTTGAACAATTGTTACGTAAATTCAATGAGGAAAACAGTGTTACAGAAGCAGGAGAACACTTTACACCACGAGATTATGTGGCACTTTTGGCAGATATTGCTGTAATACCAATTGCAGATAAATTGCAGTCAGCTACATATACTATTTATGACGGTGCATGTGGTACAGGCGGCATTCTTTCTGTAGCAGAAAAACAAATACAGAATTTGGCAAAAGACAGAGGAAAGCAAGTGAAGATACATTTATTTGGTCAGGAACTGCAACCAGAGACATTTGCCACTTGTAAAGCGGATTTAATGTTGTCATCTTCTGCAGAATCATTTCAATACACTCATGGTGATGTTACACGTGAACGTTTCTTTTGTGGCTCTACAATCAGCAATGATGGTCACCCAGGAATGAAATTTGATTTCTGTATATCCAATCCTCCCTTTGGCACTCCATGGAAAGAGGATTTAAAAGCATGGGGAATTGACAATGATAAAACTAAAATAACTGACCGTCGTTTCTTCCAACCACAATGTGATAACAATGGTCAATTAGTCAGTTTTATACCCGATGTGGGAGATCCGCAAATGCTGTTTCTCGCCAATAATCTTTCTCGCATGAAATACAATACGGAATTGGGAACACGTATTGTGGAGGTTCATAATGGCTCAAGCCTTTTCACTGGTAATGCAGGTGGCGGAGAAAGCAATCTGCGAAAGTATATTATCGAGAATGACCTTTTGGAGGCAATCATCACTATGCCTGAAAAGGAATTTTACAACACAGGAATAGGTACATATATTTGGGTTGTAACAAACCGCAAAGAGCCTCGCCGCCGTGGAAAAGTACAACTAATTGATGCAACAGGAATTAAAACTCCATTACGCAAAAATCTCGGAGAGAAAAATTGTGAGACTAATAAAGATAATCGCAAGGAAATAATGCAACTTTTGCAAGATTTCAAAGAGACAGAGAAAAGCAAGATTTTTCCAAATAAGGAGTTTGGATATTATAACGTGACTGTTGAACGCCCATTGCGTCTCGTTTACGAAAATCCAGATGAAATTAAACTGCCTATTCTGAGAAGAAATGAAGATATAATGCTGCTTAACAATGTGATAAATGCGTGGAAAGAATATTTAGGTGGTCACGCAGTAAGTGATTTTGCCCTATTCTTTATGTTGGAACAAAAGAAAGTGAAAGTTCCTGCTACAAAAATAAATCTGATACGCCAACATCTTGGAAAACGCGATGAAAATGCGGATGTATGCCACATAAAGCCTACAAAACTTGATAGCCCATTGGTAGCAGATCAATATTGTCCTAAATAAATTTTGAGCATGAGAAAACCTACAAAGTTGTAAGACTTTGCAAAAAAGGTTGTTGAATAATCCCCCTGAGCCAAAATTTGTCAATCAAAAGGATTGTCAGGAGGGGGAGTAAACGGCTCATTCAGCCATTTTTCGAGGTCAATTTTAGTAAAAGTGTTCAATCTGAGAGAAACGACCAGATTTGCGAGTCCCCACTTGTATTTAGCACGGTTTTTAAGCCATGTGAGAATAAGGATTGTGGTTAAAGCAGTCCAGATTTGTATCTCAACGGCATTACGTGAAGTTCCGATGAAGCTTT
>JAJPYV010000035.1 GCA_021204735.1 Prevotella sp. | reverse complement strand
CACGCATGACAAGATTCATTCGTGTAAGATTGAATGTGTTTTGTTTCAATTCCTGTGCATAGTACTTGATATTGTCTTCTGTCTTTATGTGTTTGGCAACTGACTTTCCGATGTTGATAAGTAATGAACCAGAGCCACTTGTAGGGTCGTATATATCTATCTTTTCCCTGTCTTTCAGATGAAGTGCCACAATTTCAGACATTAGTAATGAAACCTCATGAGGTGTATAAAACTCTCCTGCTTTCTTTCCCGCATTGGCGGCAAACTGACTAATAAGGTATTCGTAGATGAACCCCAAAATGTCATAATCTTGCTTGCCATTCATAGGGAGGTCCTTTATCAATTCTAACAAATCACGTACTGCTCTCGTTTGTTCTGCATCAGACGTTCCAAATTTTTTCAATCCTGTTTGCAAAGTATCAAATATTCCATCAAAAACTTTTTTATGAGTGGGTGATATCTGCCTTGTAAATGCAGAAAGAGCATCACGTACATTGGATATCTGAAAATTCAGTTTGTTGTCAATCCATGTTGAATAAAGATTTTCGTATGAAATAAAGTAACCTAATTCGTCTTGTACCAAGTTTACGATTTCCTTGTCATCCTCATTTAATTGTTTTAAATCTTCTTCTTTTGAATCCTTTCTCACAAACTTTACAACTTTTTCTGACAAGAATTTATAGAAGATGAAACCAAGGATATAGTCCTTATATTCATTTGGCTCTATTTTTGTTGAACGCATCTTATTGGCAGAAGCCCAGATTTTGTTTGCTAATTGTTGTTTGTTCATATCTGTATTTTGCTTAAAAGATGAGATTTCTCTTATTATTGAGCTTAAAGATTTAAAGACTAAAATAAAAGTCAAGGAACAAAAGCTACATGAAATGACAAAGGAGAAAATAGAAGCAGGTTTGACAGATGAAGATGTTTATGAATTGCTGTCAAAAAAGTGGATAGAAACTCTTTGCGATAAAATTAATGAACTACCACATTTGGTAGTAGACTCTCTTGCTGAAAAGATTATTGCATTGCAAAAGAAATATGCAACAACACTTCTAAGTATTGATGAAGATATAAAAGAATCTTCACGTAATCTTTCGAACATGATAGAAGAAATTACTGGCAATGTTGATGATTTGTTGGCTTTGGCTGAACTGAAAAATCTGCTTGCAGATGATTGATTTTAAGTTTCTAAAAATTCAACAAAAAACATGAGAAAGAATGTACCAGACATAAGATTTAAAGGATTTGAGGATGAGTGGAAAAATGTTCCATTACATGACATTTCTTATAAAATTAGGGATAAGAATATAAAACGTGAATATTCTGTTGTGTTGACAAATTCTGCAGAATTGGGCGTTATTGACCAAAGAGATTTCTTTGATCGTAACATAGCTAATGAAAATAATATCTCGGCATATTATCTTGTTGAACAAAATGATTATGTCTATAACCCTCGTATCTCAACAACAGCACCAGTTGGACCGATAAACAGAAATAAACTTGGCTATGTTGGCGTAATGTCTCCACTCTATTATGTTTTTAGACTAAGAAATATAGATTCAATGGATTTTCAATATCTCGATTATTTCTTTAAAAGTTCTGCATGGCATAGTTTTATGATAGAGAATGGAAATTCTGGTGCACGTTCAGACAGATTTTCAATAAGTGATACGATATTTTCAGAAATGCCGATTTCTTGTCCGACTGAGATTGACGAGCAAAGAAAAATTGGATCTTTCTTCACAACCCTTGATAATCTAATCAATAAACTTGAACAAAAGTTAGAGAAACAGCGTAATATCAAGCAGGCATTATTGCAAAAAATGTTCGTTGATTTAAATGGCGATAATTCTAAACCGCATATTAGATTAAAAGGTTTTGATGGGGATTGGAAAACGATAAAACTCAATAAAATAGCTGAACTTGTAAATCGTAAAAATGTTAATAGTCAAGTATCTTTACCTTTAACGATATCGGCACAATATGGATTAATAGCACAGACAGATTTTTTTAAAAGCCGTATAGCAGCAAAAGATGTAAGCGGTTACTATGTTATTGAGAATGGAGAATTTGCATACAATAGAAGTACATCAGATAGCTCTCCTTATGGGGCAGTAAAGCGATTGGAGGATTATGACGCTGGTGTATTGTCAACATTATATCTTGTTTTTAAACTAAAAGATCAATCTGTTTCATCAGATTTTTTGGTGCATTATTTTAATACAGATAAATGGCACTCTCATATAGCTGATTGTGCAGCAGAGGGAGCAAGAAATCATGGACTACTTAATATTAGTTCAGAAGATTTTTTCAATACACCTATTAGTAAACCGTTAGATATAGAGGAACAAAGAAAGATAGCATCTTTGTTTACTACCCTTGATAATTTGAACAGCAAACTTGAGCAAAAAATACAGAAACTGCGGAACATAAAGCAAGCATTATTGCGGAAAATGTTTGTGCAACAATAAAATACGGATATGGGATTTGACAACGAAAAAGATTTTGAGGAGGCCCTGATAATCGAACTGACCAAACATGGGTGGTCAGATAAAATAATCATGTATCCTGATGAGGAGATATTGATAGATAATTGGGCTAATATACTCTTTAACAATAACAGAGGAATAGACAGGCTCAACGACCAGCCTCTCACAAAAGGTGAGATGGGGCAAATTCTTGAAAAAATTCAGGATCTTGGTAATCCTTTGGCATTGAATGGTTTTATAAATGGAAAGACTGTATCAATAACACGTGACAACAAGAACGACAAATTGCATTTTGGCAAGGAAGTCAGTCTGAAAATATATGATAAGCACGAGATAGCGGGCGGTAAAAGCACTTACCAAATAGCACGTCAGCCTATTTTTAAAAGTCATAATCCTATATCACGAGACAGACGAGGCGATTTTTGTTTGCTGATAAACGGCATGCCAGTAATCCATGTGGAACTGAAAAGCAGTAAAGTTCCTGCTCGACAGGCTGCAAACCAGATTGAGAAATACTCTCATGAAGGAGTGTTTAGTGGTTTGTTTGCATTGGTACAAATCTTTGTTGCAATGAACCCTGAGGAGACAATATATTTCGCAAATCCAGGACAAAGAGGGCAATTCAACCGTGATTATTATTTTCATTGGGCAGACTTTAACAACGAACCGATAAACGACTGGCAGAAAATAGCATCCGTTTTTCTATCAATTCCGATGGCACATCAGATGATTGGTTATTATACCGTAGCCGACCATGCTGAAGGGATATTGAAAGTTTTACGCAGTTATCAATATTATGCAGCCAATGCAATCAGTATTAGGGTTAAGAATAACAAGTGGTATCAAAGAAATCAGTTGGGTGGTTATATTTGGCACACCACAGGCAGTGGCAAGACAATGACGAGTTTTAAGTCAGCCCAGCTTATTGCCAATTCGGGTTATGCCCACAAGGTGGTTTTCCTGATGGATAGGATAGAATTAGGAGTGCAGTCGCTTGAGGAGTACCGATCTTTTGCGGAAGCAAGTGAATATGTACAGGCAACGGAAAATACAGATGTGCTTGTCTCAAAGTTGAAAAGTGACAACATAAAAGATACTTTGATTGTAACATCTATCCAGAAAATGAGTCGTGTAAACGATGAACAGAAAAAAAGACGTGCTGCTGACATTGAGAGAATACAGGATAAACACCTTGTGTTTATCGTTGACGAATGTCACCGCTCAACATTCGGTGAAATGATGATTGCTATAAAACAAATGTTTCCAAATGCTCTGTTTTTCGGTTTTACTGGTACGCCTATTCAAAAGGAGAACGAAAGGAGAATGAACACCACAAGTACTGTGTTTGGTGATGAACGGCACCGTTATAGCATTGCTGATGGTATCCGAGACAAGAACGTATTAGGATTTGACCCATATAAGGTACTGACATATAAAGACCGTGATTTACGCAAAGTGATAGCATTGGATAAAGCAAAGGCAAAAACCGAACAAGAAGCTTTGGCTGATGAAAAAAAGAAAAAAATATACCAGCAATTTATGAGACCGTCCGTTACGCCTATGGCAGGCTATGTAAAAGATGGAAAATATATTAATGGTATTGAAGATTTTTTACCAAATTCACAATATAACGACAATCCAAATCATCATGGGGCTGTTGTTAAGGATATCAAGGATGGATGGTTTACGCTTAGCCAGGATGGTAAATTCCACGCTCTGCTTGCAACCCATTCCATCTCAGAAGCGATACAGTATTACAGACTGTTCAAAGACGAATTTAAAGAAATCAATGTTACGGCATTGTTTGATCCAAACGTTGATAATAATGACAGCGAAATATTCAAGGAAGAGGGCTTGGCTGAAATCATTGGAGATTATAATGTGATGTTCAACCAGCATTTTACAATTTCCACGCATGCTTCGTTCAAAAAGGATATTTCGTTGAGACTTTCTCATAAGAAACCATACGGCAAGATTGCAGATAAACCAAAAGAGCAAATCAATATTCTCATTGTGGTTGATCAAATGCTTACTGGTTTTGACTCGAAATGGATTAATACGCTGTATATTGATAAAGTACTTGAATATGAGAATATAATTCAGGCATTTAGTAGAACAAATCGTTTATTCGGTCCAGATAAGCCTTTCGGAACGATAAAATATTACCGTCGTCCCCACACAATGGAGCAGAATATAGAAAAGGCTGTTAAACTGTATTCTGGCGATAAGCCATTGGGATTGTTTGTAAACCGATTGTATCACAATCTTAAGAGAATGAATGAACTCTTTGGTGAGATAAAATATATATTCGATCAAGCCAAGATAGAGAATTTTGATAGACTTCCTGATGACCCTGCCGATAGAGGGAAATTTGCCAAATTGTTCAGAGAGTTTAGTGAGCATCTTGAAGCGGCAAGGATACAGGGTTTTCGTTGGACTAAAAAACATTATTTTTTGAAAAATGAGCAAGGAAAGTCGACTGACATAATTGTGGATTTGGATGAATTTGATTATAAGGTGCTTACATCCAGATATAAAGAACTGTCATACGGTGGAGGAGGAGGCGTGACTACCGATTTGCCATACGAGGTTGAATCTTATATTACGGAGAGAGATACAGGAATAATAGATGCCTACTTTATGAATAGTCGTTTTGAAAAGTATCATAAAGTGCTTGAAGGTGGAAATGTAAGTGAACAAGAACGTCAGGCTGTATTGGCTGACCTGCATAAGTCATACGCTTTTTTAACGCAAAAACAACAAGGTTTTGCTGAGCAGTTTATACATGATTATGAAAGTGGAAATGTTTCATTGGATATTGGCAAAAGTTTCTACGATTATGTATTGGAATACGAGAAAAATGCAAGAAACGACCAAATCCACAAAATTTCTGAATTGTTCGGTATGGATGAAGTGGGTTTAAGACAACTTGTTTATGCGCATGTTACTAACAATAATATTAACGAGAATAACCGGTTTAGTAATTTATTGGAAACGGTAGATAAAGATATGGCTAAGGCTTATTTTGAAAAGAGGGAAGACGTAACTATTTCAGGTTTAAGACTAAGAGCAAAAATCAGAGATTTCATAAAAGATTTCATTTTGGGCGACAGAAAAATCGATTAAGTTAAAGTGTTTCGGCAAATAATTTCTGATTTAATAAAAAATCCATATCTTTGTAGGGGTTGAACGAATGGGCAATCTATGAGAAGAAATTATTAACAAGATTAATCATTAAACACTTTAAGGATATGAGAAAATTATTGTCATTGATATTATTGGCTGTGTCTGCTCTTGCTATGCAGGCTCAAGATACTGATTTTAAAATCATGGGCGTTGTGCCCCAGGATGTGAAAGAGGTTGTGTTAGTTGTGAACAACGACCGTAATTCTACGGAAAAGTTTGATGTTACCAATGGCGTTTTCACACTCACGGGCACCAAGACACTAAATGACATACTTTCATTGTACTTCGGGAATTACCGTATATCTTTCTTCAACGATGGAACTCCGATAGATGTTGATTTTACAACACATACTTTTTCAGGTTCGGATATGAACAAGAAGCTGTTCGATTATGACAAGGAGATTGATGACAAGTATGCTGCCTCAATAAGTGAGATAATGGCTGAGGCAGAATCGCTGTCGAAAGACGAGAGTGAGGCGGGGGCTGCAAAAATGCAGGAACTTGAGAAGAAATATGATGAAATTACTGATGCAATGGCGGCTGACCAACTTAAGATTATAATGGAAAACAAGGACAACCTGATACCAGCAATTTACATCAGTCAAGTGATTTACAACCTTGAATATGATGAGTTGAAAGACCTGCTTGACAGTAATGCTCCTTATTATAACCACCCTGCAATGACAATTGCAAAGAATCAGTTGGCTGCATTAGAAAAGAGGATGACAGGCAAAATGTTTGTTGATTTGACAATGAACGATACAGAGAACAATCCGAGAAAGTTGAGCGAGTGGTGTGGTAAAGGCAACTATGTGTTGATTGACTTCTGGGCAAGCTGGTGTGGACCATGCCGACAGGAAATGCCTAACGTTGTGGAGAACTATAAGAAATACAATTCAGCAGGTTTTGAGATTGTAGGTATCTCGTTTGACAATAAAGCAGACGCATGGAAGGCTGCAATAGATAATCTTGGTATGGAGTGGCCGCAACTTAGTGATTTGAAGGCGTGGAAATCAGAGGGTGCTTCAACATACGGCATCACCGCAATACCTGCAAACGTCCTTCTTGATAAGGATGGCAAGATAATCGCAATTGATTTGCGTGGCAATAACTTGGGTGATAAGTTGAAAGAGATATACGGATTTTGATAGCTCTTTACTTTTTACTGTATTTCTTGATTATGCTGTATGCGTCGTACAGTCCTAATTCTCCTGCTTTACTTAGGTCGTGGACACCGTTTTCGGCATCGTTGAGATTGATGTTCGCTATGCCACGGTTATAATATGCTTCTGCGAGATTAGGGTCAAGTTCCAATGCTTTGGTGTAGTCTTCTATGGCATGGGTATAGTCCTTATTGGCTGCATGTAGGTTTCCACGATCGTAATAGAGGTATGCGCTTTTCTCATTCAGACTTATCGCCTTGTTGATATCCGAC
The DNA here is from genome assembly GCA_021204735.1 of Prevotella sp. Lineage (GTDB taxonomy): Bacteria > Bacteroidota > Bacteroidia > Bacteroidales > Bacteroidaceae > Prevotella. The sequence goes on along the minus strand of JAJPYV010000035.1, from coordinate 2,759 downwards.
ATGGCATTTGCCATCTTCAATTTTACGTCAACACCTTGTGAGGCATTATATTCATTCATGCGTGCCTGATATACAGCTCGTTGCCAATATGCGATTGACGAAGTACTGTCGTTCTGTATGTATTTTGTTAGGTCGCCAACTGCATCACCATAATTCTGGACTACTCCATTTGCTACGGCACGCAAAAGCAAAAAATGGTCGTCAGATTTGTTTTGAGATATCAGAATACTGTCTGTCAGTACGTCAATCATATCGAAGATTGTTTGCGATTCATCTTCGGATAATGGGGATGTGTTACACTTCACGTACAGTTTGTTGGTAAGGTTATATTTGTGGTTGAAATCTTCCACATCTGGATCAAACGCCTGGTACGACTTCATACCATTGTCATACTGACTGTATGAGAGTTGGAACATAGGCATGAAGACAATGTCAACCTTCCTGTTTTGCACATGCCCACGGTATGCGGTGGAATATTCGTGCTCTATATTATTCTCATCCTCAACTACGAGGTTGTTATATTTGTTAAAGTCAATCTCACTCTTTTTCCTAACGTTGACTTTCTGTTTCTTGCTCCAACGAGGTTGCACACCATTGTGCTTGTCATTCTGTGCCTTGAATATACGGAACTCATCCTGTTCAGCTTTCGCCGTCATTCCAAGTAGGCGGTAGCACCTCGCCCTTCCGCTCAATCCAGCCCAAAAGTTGGGATATTCGTCAATAAGCGATGAGTAGTCGCATATTGCCCCTTGTATGTCACCTGTACGCTCAAGAAGAATGGCACGGTTGTATATCGCCATCACATTGTCGGGCTCCATACTTATAACATAGTCGAAATCGGAAATTGCTCTATTGTCGTCTCCTACCTGCACACGCAACTGTCCTCTGTTGTAGTGGGCAAGGAAGTTGTTTGGATCTAATTCTATCGCCTTGTCATAGTCGGAGAGTGCTCCCCGCAAGTTGTTGATGTTATATCTCGCAAGTGCACGGTTAACATAGTTGTTTGCTGTTGTCGGTTTCAAGTGAATGGCTTTCGATAGCTGTTGGTCGGCATCTTTCCACTTGTTGTCCGACATACTAATTAGTGCACGCATAGCCCATACATCACCGTCGTAAGGGTCTACCTCAAGACTTTGATCGAGGTATTTGCCTGCTGTGATTGTGTCTTTTTGCTGTAAACAAACCTCTGCTTTCAGAGAGTATGATTTTGCGTATGTCTTCCACATCACAATCATGGAATCTAAGTCGGCATTGGCAGCGTCATAGTCCTTTTCCTCTATCTTGCAAAGCACACGGTTGTACCACAGACCCTTGTTGTATGGCGAGAATTCGATTGTCTTGTCATAATCCTTAATAGCATCCTCGTATCTGCCTTGCTTTATGAGACTTAGACCTCTAACTTCATACACTTCTGAGATATAAGGGTTCAGTCGTATTGCCTCTGAACAGTCTTTCTCTGCTCCGACATAGTCGTCAAGATAGAATTTCGCCACGCCCCTTAAGAACCACGGTTCATAAAGGTATGGCTTCATCATTATCACTTGATTGAAATATTGTATTGATAAGACGTAATCCTCATAATAGAGTGCGCTCCGCCCTACATCCAACAGTCTGTTTGTCCTGAACTGTGCGAATGTGAGCACAGGCACGACAAAAAGCAATAAGGATATGAGCATCTTGCGCATAAAAACACTAATACGAATACAATTTAAGGAGAAAGATTTATTAATGGTTTATCGTTATTTCCACTACACTATTTCTTTACGGGCTTTGTGCGGTAAGAGCAGTGGTAACGGCCTTGCAACAAGGCTTTCAACTTGCCTTTTATGAGTTGGCGGCGCAGTGGGGAAACACGGTCGATGAACATCTTGGCATCGAGGTGGTCAAACTCGTGTTGCATCACACGGGCGAGATAACCGTCTACCCATTCTTCATGCTCATTGAAATTCTCGTCGTTATATTTCACAAGTATTCGTGTGGCACGTTTCACGCTCTCACGTATTCCAGGTAATGACAGACATCCTTCCTCAAGAGTTTCCACCTTGCTGTCATCATACTCAATAATGTGTGGGTTGATGTATGCTTTGCGGAAGCCCTTGTATTCAGGGAAATCATCCTTTAGTACATCAAGATCTAACACACTGAGTCGTATGTTCAGTCCTATCTGCGGTGCGGCAAGTCCTACACCTTCCGAAGCTGTAAGAGTCTCAAACATGTTAGCAATCAACTCTTTCAGGTTCGGATAGTCAGATGTTATATCTTCCGACACTTTACGCAAAACGGGCTGTCCGTATATATATATAGGTAATATCATTCTTTCTATCTTTTTCTAATGGATTCCAAATAGTCTTGTAATATGATAGTGGCACTTATCTCATCGACCAAAGCCTTGTTCTGTCTTGCCTTCTTCCGCAGTCCACCGTCAATCATTGCCCTGTGGGCAAGAACGGAGGTGAACCGTTCATCGTAAAGTTCTATTGGGATTTCGGGGTGTAACTTGCGCCAACGGTTCACGAACTGCTGCACTCTCCCCATGTTCTCGCTTGGTGAACCATCAGATTGCTTGGGCTCTCCAACCACAATACGCTCTACTTGTTCCTTCTGAATATAACTGTTCAGATAGTTGAGAAGTACCGATGTATCAACAGTCACCAATCCGCCTGCAATTAATTGCAGGGAATCGGTGACCGCAATGCCAGTTCGTTTTTTGCCGTAATCTATCGACAATATGCGAGCCACAATATTTTATTGGTTAGACA
>JAJPYV010000272.1 GCA_021204735.1 Prevotella sp. | reverse complement strand
TTAGTGTAATGTCCTCCAGATTATTGAGGTCGCTGAACACGCTCATGTGGCTGAATTTAGACACGCCGGTAAGGAAAGCGAAACGTATGTACTGGTCTTGTGTTTTCAATACGGAATATATTGCCTTTAATTTGCGGCGGAACTGCTCCTGCAGTTCCTCGTCATCTATCGCATTGAGAATTGGTTTGTCGTACTCGTCCACCAATATTACTACTTGCAGACCTGTCTTTTCGTAGGCACGCTGGATAATACCGATAAAACGTGATTCAAACGTATTTTCCACATCTAATGCGCCATAAATCATTTCCCATTTTGCAAAAATGGTATTCAGATTACTTTCTAAATTTTCCACAGAATCATACTCACCTGAGTTCAGGTCCATATACAATACCGGATATTGTTTCCACTCATGCTCCAGCTGTTCTATGGCAAGACCTTTGAACAGTTCACGTTTGCCCAAGAAATACGCCTCCATTGTGGAAAGCAGCAGAGACTTTCCGAAACGGCGTGGACGTGAGAGGAAATAGCAATTCCCCGTTGACGTAAGCTCGTACATCCGGGCAGTCTTGTCAACGTAAACGTAACCGTTGTTTCGCAGTTTCTCAAAACCTTGTACTCCTATGGGATAAAGCATGGTGCAATGCGCCGGTGGCGCAAAATAAGAAATAAGAGATAAGAAATAAGAATTCAATGTCCCTTGAGACTTTGCATGAGAGGTTGCCGTTGAGGGCAGTTGTCATATTCATTCTGAAAATTTTGTCAAAAGTACAAATAATGGCGCAAGCGGCAAAATAAAAAATAAGAAAGAAGAGATGAGAAATCAATTTTGCTTGTGTTCCTTGCTTTTGGTTTCGTTCGCAACAGATACCAAAAACAAGTCTTTGAGTTTTTTCAAGGCATCTTTGGAAATGGGCAGGTTGTAGGCAAATTTCTCGCCGTCGGTGAGAGTCAGTCGCTGTTTAGAGACATCAATATGATAAACGTATGAAAGATTTATGATAAAGCGTTTCCCGACACGCGCAAAAATTGAAGCCTGCTCCTTAAGTCTATTGCTCAGCGTATCTTTCATTTGCGTGAGGTTCATCAACACAACCCCTTTCAACTTATTGCTTAGCATGAAATTAGTGTAATTCCCATCAGCCTCAAAATACACAATTTTAGAGACATCCACTCTGAAAAACTCATCACGGGAATTTAGATAAAGATATTTTATCTTTTTCATAGTTTTGATTATTGATTACAAAGTTTAGAATATTTGTATATATAGAAAAACAATGATTTTGTCTTCCACGATACAAAAGTAAAAAAAAACAACGATACCGACAAGAAAAGAGCAAAATTTTCTTTTTCACGCCATTTTATGCGGAAAAATATATTACCTTTGCAGTTGTTTATGGAAGTAAGGCGTATTGTAGTACTTTATATGCGCAATAATCCTAATCTTTAATCGGAATACCTATCAATATTATATCAAACACTAATCAAATATCATAGAGAAATGAATGATAACCTGAAAGGAAAGACAATTCTCATTGGGAAGAACCCAACACAAGGAAACCTTCTTATCTCCATTATGGGATTAAATAAGAACATTGTTATGGGAGCAGCGCAAAGTGTGCCAAATTCCGTAAGCCGTTGCATACCAGCACAAGGCATCGCCCACTGCAAGATAGATATAGACCATTCGGGAAAGATGAGAATTACGAACATGAAAGTGCTCAACACCACCCGTGTGGACAATCAGGAAGTGGAGTCTCGAAAAATCACAGAAAACAGTTCCGTAACACTTGGATTAGACAGGTATCCTCTCAACATTCCAGTAATACTCAAGGCAGTAGAAAGTGTTTTCCCAAAGGAAGCCGTGCCACCAAAGGAATATTCAATCACCCATCTTGAGAAAGTGTGGTATGAGTATAAATATGAGCTTGAAAAAATTCAGCGTGCTCAGCAAGATAGAGCGCGCAAGAGAATGCTGCCAATGATGATAGGTACTGCATCTTCTGTCATATCGCCAATTTTCGCGATTATAATCAGCACATCTTCCTTGTTCATCACCATTCCAATTGCAGCTTTCTCATTCATTATTTACTTTATAAACTACAACACCAAGGACACGAGCATAGAAGATAGGCAGGAGGCAGACGACCGTTTCATTGAGAAGTACGTATGCCCTAATCCTGAGTGCCATCATTTTATCGGCTATAAGGCATATAAGATTTTAGAGCAGGACAAGGGCTGTCCATATTGCCATTGTGGGTACAAAAGTGACAAATGATAAATAAATTTATATGAACCTACCGTCGAATACACTCCTGCATGGAGGAACTTACAGGATAATCCGTTTTATCAACAGCGGAGGTTTCGGCTGCACATACGAGGCAGAGCATGTGATGCTTCAGAAACGAGTAGCCATAAAGGAATTTTTCGTTAAAGATTTTTGTAACCGTGATGAGACAACGTCACACGTTACAGTTGGGACTGTGAGCAAAAAAGGTCTTGTGGAAAAGCTGCGCAAGAAATTCTTAGACGAGGCAAGAGCGATTTGCAAACTTAACCATCCTGGAATTGTGAAAGTGTCAGATGTGTTTGAGGATAACGGTACGGCATATTTCGTGATGGACTATATCGACGGGCAATCTTTATCCGACATGCTGAAGCGAAGCGGACGTATGTCAGAGCATCAGGCAGTGGAATATATTCTGCAAGTGGCAGATGCCCTGAAATATGTACATAGTCATAACAGGCTTCACCTTGATGTAAAGCCAGGCAATGTAATGGTGGATAAGCAGGGTAAGGCAATACTTATCGACTTCGGAGCTTCAAAACAGTATGATGAAGTGAACGGAGAGAATACATCCACGCTTGCGGGCAAGACACCAGGTTTCGCACCGCCAGAACAGATGGGAAACGATGTCGTTAAGTTCACGCCAGCCACCGACATATACGCTTTGGGAGCCACATTATATAAGTTGCTTACAGGCATCACCCCACCCAGTGCCACTTTGCGTATCAGTGGTGAGGAATTAGACCCGTTGCCAGAAGGTATTAGTAGAGATGTGGTGAATGCAGTTAATGCAGCCCTAAAGATGAACAAGAAGGAACGCCCGCAAAATATCGACGAGTTTTTAGAGTTGCTTAATGTCAAGGATATAGAACCGGAAGATGACAATACAGTTGTTGACCCTTCAAAGATAACGGTTGTGAAGGCAAATCCAAATTCTAACTCGAAAACGAAACAGAAAGCAAAGGCGAAAACAACAAAGCCCGTTGTTAAGAAAAACAAATCATCAAAGAAGATAAACATTTTCATTGCAGTAGCTTGTATAGCAGTTGTTATTGCTATTTTGAAGCATAACAATGCAGATACTATCAGTAATGAAGAAGAAACCGGGAATTATGTAGAAAACCAAGCAGAAGAGTACAACGGCGTTGAATATACTTATACAGGAAACGTAAACGAGAAAGGACTTCCCGATGGAGATGGCAAGGGTGTATATCCAGCCGGCATATACGAGGGCAGATATGTAAATGGCAGTCGTGACGGTAAGGGAAAATTTAACACTTCAGATGGAGAGAACACTTACGAAGGAACATTCATTGACGATAAATACAATACAGGAATTTTGACTTCAAATAGTGACGGATATTATTTCAAGGGGTCTTTTGTTGATGACCAGCCATACGAGGGAACATGGTACAACAAGAACGGCACTGTTTACGCCAGAGTGAAGAAAGGAGATGTAGCAGCAGAATGACACACCTTAATAATATAAGATATTCTATGGTCAGGTGCATTAACCACTTGACCATTTTTGTGTACATATATACAGTTTTACCCACGAAAAAGCATATTATACCATGCATAATTTTAGCCTTTAAACAAAGTATTTTGTGTATAAATCGGCATATTTCATACGAAAAGAAATTACAGATTTGGAAATTCTTAAATACAGTAGTAACTTTGTAGTAGAAAAATTAATAATCTTAAAAACAAAATGATATGGAAACTAACGAAAACAATTTGCAAGAAAAGCAAAAAGACCAGACTAAAGTCAAGAAAAGCAAAGAGAATATCATTACTGGTGTAAGCTCATCATTAGGTGCAGTTGCTGGTGTAGTAGTAGGTACAGCAATCGCCCAAGAAGCATCAGCGGCAGAGACCGTTGACAGTGACGATGTAGTTGTTTTAGAGGAGCCGGAAAACGCACAGACAGGAGAACCTGTTCATGCAACAGTAGTACAGCCTTCCCATGACAATGTGGAAGTACAAGTTGTAGACCCCACGCCAGTACAGCCAGTAGTAGGACAAGACCCAAGTCAAGAGCCGAGCTCAACTCCGAGTCAAGAGCCAACTTCCGACCCAAATCAGGCTCCTGATCCGACTCCAACTCCCGACCCGACCCCCAGTTCTGATTCTGAGCAAGTTCAGGTGTTAAATTATTACACAATGGAATCAGATGATGGCGGTAAGATGGATGTAGCCGATCTTATAGTAGAAGGTCAGCACGTATCATATATTGATACAAACATGGATGGCGAGGCAAATTACAGTGTTATAGACGCCAACAACAATGGGCAGATTGATATGGGAGAGTCAGAAGATGTAAGCGACCAGCATATCCAGATGCAGGCATTTCAAGACCAGTTTATTCAGGGTCAAGATATTGCAGATGTCGGGCCAGATTACACAAATGATGCCGATGTAAGCAGTTATATGAGCTAATTTACAAAAAGAGTTATTATTATGAAATCAATACGTCTTATATTAACCGCCGCATGCATAATCATGGGGATGACAGTAGTCAGAGCACACGACTTTTCTGTCACGATAGATGGCAACACGATGTTTTTCAAGATCACCGATAAGTCAAAAGCCACGGCAGTAGTAACATACGAAGGCAGTATAGCCGACCATAAAGTGCCGGGTGTGCAAGGGATAGTAAACATTCCTGTAAACGTGAAACACGACAACATAGTATATACCATTACGGGTATAGACCCAAAAGCATTCAGCGGAGCAGTAAAACTCACGGGTATAATCATGCCAGCAACAATCGGAACCATCGGAGATTTTGCCTTTGAAGGCTGTACAAATCTTTCCAAAGTAGTATTCCCGGGCAGCGATGTTACATTCGGACAGGGAGTATTTTTCAAATGCACAGCCCTGAAAGACATCTCATTCGGAAGCGATTGGAAAACGTTGGACATGTTGCGCTACAAGTGGAGCGATTCGTTAGAAGTGGTGAATGTTCCAGCCAAGGTAGAGAAGATAACGAATCTCAAGTCGGTTAAATCACTCAAAAAAGTGGAAGTGGATGCCAACAACGCCAAATTCAGCTCACACGATGGCGTGCTCTACAACAAAGACGGCAAGACACTGTATGGAGTACCCCGGGCATACACAGGAGCGTTGAGAATTGCAGACGGCACAGAGACGATTACCGGCGGAGCACTAATCGACTGCCTTGACATCACCTCAATTTACATACCCGCAAGTGTAAAGCAGATGTCATTCAGGGAAACGTCACGCATGAGCCAGTTGGAAGATATAGTGTTCAGGGCAGATGCCCCAATCACAACCGCATACAAAGACGGTGAGGGGTGCTTCTTGTTGCAAGTTGCCAACACTGGGGTTAAGATAAAAGTGGCAAAAGATTCAAAGACCATCTACTCAAAGAAAATAGTTCTCACCCCTGGAGAATATGCCGTATCAGCTACCGGGAACGATATCCTGTATGTAGTCTCTCAATCCTCATTACCTTTATCAAAGAATATCAAAGCACTAAAGAATTTCGATGATTATGAACAGAAATAAAATTACAAGAATTGTGGCAGTAGCTGTATTCTTTCTGACAGCGTTCTCCACTACTGCGTTTGCCCAGAAACCGACAAAGACCGACTCCATAGCAAAAGCCGTAAGGCTGAACACACTCAATCAACGCAAGACCTCTTTAGAAGACTCCATTAAGACAGAAGACAAGAAAAGAGGGCGCACAATAGAAGGAGTAACCCCTGAAAGTAATGAGCGAATGAATGCAACGCAAGACTCAATCTGCTTAGCACTCAGATCAAAGTTGGTAGATGTGGAGCTTGAAATAGCTGAATTGACCACAAATCCCCAAATGCAGAACATCATACAGTTGTATAATGATCATATAAACTCTAACCACTTAAAGGATAAAAGCTCACCAGCAAATGCCAAGAAGGAAGAAGAGTGAGAATATCCGGCAAAGATTAAAAACAGAAACAAAAAATTAAAAATCTAAAAACTTTATAATCATGAACAACGGAAATTTTTCAAACAGCATGAACGAAGACACTGTTTATGACAATGTATCAGAGAAGACTATACTTGACGACACTAAGGTTGCAAGTGAACAAGTATCTGAAACAAAGACAGCAGACGTTCCAAAAAACGAAGGAAAGAAGACCCCGATGTGGAAAAAAGTTACCATTGGAACAGGCAGTGCAATCGCACTCGGCGCAGCCGCTGCTTTCGTAGCAAGTGCAATACCATTGACAGCAGAAGGCGCAGTTGATGTCGCACCCGATGCGGCAGATGATGGCAGTATTTCCATGGCGACAGGAGTAAATGATGATATGTCATTCCAAGAGGCCTTTGATGCAGCCCGTGAAGAAGTAGGACCAGGCGGAGTATTCGCATGGCATGGCAATCTCTACAACACCTACACCGCAGATGAGTGGAACAATATGTCGGCAGAGGAGCAAACAGAATGGGGCAGTCATTTCGAGGGGACATACCAGCCAGAGCACGATATGGCACAGCACACTAATAGCGGACATTCAGCCGCACACGCAGAAGTAGTTCAACCAGAAACCAATAATCAGGTACAGGCAGAGGAGCCTATTGTTGCGCAGGAGCATCCAGAAAACACAATTGGAGATTCACCTGCCTACGTGGATCATGGAAATGCGAGTGTCGGCGGAGAGGAAGTGGAAGTACTCGGAGTGTATCATGATAACGGTAATAATGTTACATACGCAGATGTTATAGTAAGTGGGCAGGATGTGGTTTTTATGGATGTTGATAACGATGAAACTTTTGATGTGGTAGTTATTGATGAGAACAATAACGGACAAGTAGAAGAAAACGAAGTACATTTAGTAGAGGAAGTTTTCGGTCAAAGTGTATCAGTAGATGATATCGGCGGTTATAACGACCCAATGAACAATCCCCACATAGCGCAGAATGAGACAGATTATATTAACGATGACCCATCTTTCGACAATGCATAAGATAATGACATATTTCGTGACATTGGTACTGCTATGTGCCAGTGTCACGGCTTCGGCAAAAACATATCTCGTAGTAGCAGGTATTTCAGACTATCCAGGAACCGCAAACGACTTGAGGCTACCAGCCGAAGACGCCAAGTTAGTTACATGGCTCTATACAAAGAACGGCAATGTGGAATATAAGCAGTTGCTGAATTCAGAAGCCACCCAAGCCAACATAGTTTCCGCTATGAACACTGTTTTCGCTAAGGCAGGTGCCAACGATATTGTTGTATTTTTCTTCAGCGGGCATGGTTATCCGGGCGGTTTTGTAACCTACGACACGATGATGGACTATTCCACTGTGAGAAATGCCATGAAGAAAGCAAAGTCAAAACATAAGATGATGTTTGCCGACGCATGTTTTTCAGGTAAAATCGGCACCACAGCAACGAGCAGCAGTTCTTCAGTATCCAGTGCCCAGAGTGCCGATGTGATGCTCTTTCTGTCATCCCGTGCAACCGAGACATCTATTGAGAAAGGGAGCATGACCAACGGCTTTTTCACGACAGCCTTGGTGAACGGATTGAGAGGTGCTGCCGACACGAATAAAGACCGTATAATTACGGCAAAGGAACTTTTCAACTATGTACATACAAAAGTGATAAGTTTCTCCTCTGACCAGCAGCATCCCGTTATGTGGGGCAAGTTCTCTGATAAGATGCCAGTGATGAAATGGTGATATATAAACATAATACTTTTGAAAAATGATAGATAGAATAAAAATAGGCTGTCCTAAATGCGGGGCAATACTTGAAGTAAAATACGAGTCAGGGATTGAGGGGAAATTCGTTACCTGTCCCGTTTGCAAGAAAAATTCGCCATTTTCGAGTTTTAAGAAGATAGTGAACAATAATAACAATCAGGGTGATCATACGATAGTGAACGCTGGGAATGAGAATTACACGCTTGGTGAATTACATGTGATATCATCTTCCATTAAGTTCAGGCTCAATCCAGGTAGGAACATTATCGGAAGGAAATCCTCCTCATCATCAGCAACATTCCAATTGCCATGCACAAGCAAGAGGATGAGCAGGGAACATTTAGTTATAGAGGTGAAAAAAGTGCCTGGCAAAGGCTATGTACATCATGTTTCACTCAATAAAGAGCATGTCAACCCCACATATATAGGGAACACCCTACTGGAATATGGAGATAAGCTCGTGCTTAATGACCGTGACATAATACATTTACCCGACATGGACATTCGGTTTGAGATTCCTGATAGTGATAAAACAGATACTGATTATTAATATTTGAAGAATGAAATACAAGATTAAAACTTACAATATATGGCATCCAGGTCAGCGTAAGGATGCAGAGGGCAATCCCCACCAAGAGGACAGTTTGTTCCCGTTATATAATACCGCAACCGAAAACGACCGTCTATTCATCTTGTGTGACGGTATGGGTGGTCACGAGGCAGGAGAGGTGGCAAGTGCCACAGTGTGTGAGGCAATGAGTAAGTCGGTTCTCGCAGCCACTCCAGACCCGGAGGGCGACTTTTCAGAGGCAATTTTCCAGAAGGCACTCGCCGATGCATACGATGCATTAGACGGTAAGGACGACGGAACAGCCAAGAAGAAAATGGGCACCACGATGACATTTCTAAAACTTCATAACAAAGGTTGTCTAATTGCGCACATGGGAGACAGCCGAGTATATCACATCCGCCCAGGCAAACATGCAGAAGACACCAAAATAGTTTTCAGGACAGAAGACCATTCACTTGTCAACGATTTAGTGAAAATAGGAGAACTTACTCCAGAGGAAGCCAAACACTCACGACAGAAAAATGTGATAACAAGAGCCATGCAACCCCACATGGAAAGGCGTTGTAAGGCAGATATCCATACCACTTATGACATCGCTCCTGGAGATTATTTCTATATGTGCAGTGACGGTATGCTTGAGAACATGGAAGATGACCAACTATGCTATTTCTTCTCAGAGGAGGCAGGCACCGATGAGAATAGAGTGAAATCTTTGTTGAGTGCGACGCGTGAGAACAAGGATAATCACTCTGCGATTATCGTCCATATTCTCGATGTGGAAGATCCTATAAAGGTAGATACAGAATCACCTGCCAAAGCAGCGACTGATGAAGAAGGACCGTTGGTGGGAGAGGTTCACGATGGAGACGTGAAAACTGAAATCACGGAGAATACTGGTATGAAAAGCAAAACTGTGCCAGCATCTCCATCTGTTTCGGCTTCACCGAATGTCGCGGTTCCCCGCAATACAGCTCCTTCGAAAAAGAATACCGTTACATCCCGCAAAATTCCTATTGAAACGTCTAAAAATAGTGACAGCAAAACACGTATGTGGGCAATTACAGGCCTCATAGTAGTACTGGTAATAGTAGGTGGTTTTGCCTATAAGGTTTTCATGTCTAAACAAAAAACTTCTACAGAGCAGACTGCTCCTGCGAAGAAGGTTATAACAAAAAAAAGTAACAGTCGTGGCGGTGGTACCAAAATCATAATAGTCAAGCCTAATACGACGAATGGTGCCGAAAACACGGATAATGCGACTACTCCTGGAAATAATTCAGTAACAGGTGGCAGTGGAACGGAGGTTTCTAC
>JAJPYV010000051.1 GCA_021204735.1 Prevotella sp. | reverse complement strand
TAACTATTAGGCGATTAGTTATCGGTTACAAAAATAATATTTTTATACAAGAAAAAGAAAATCTATGCAATATTTTTTGGAATTTAAATAATTTGCCTTACCTTTGCACCCGCAAAAACTTTTCATGAGGCGGGATAGCTCAGCTGGTTAGAGCGTCGGATTCATAATCCGGAGGTCGTGGGTTCGGGTCCCACCCCCGCTACATTTGTAATTGACAACCGCTATAATGCAGTTGTCTTTTTTTTGTTTAAAATTATTGTCCTATCAACGTTTTTTAGTAACTTTGCAACCCAAAATCATTTTAAAGTAATTATAATGGCTGGTACAAAACAAATAAAAACGGCTTTGGTGTCGGTTTTTCATAAGGATGGATTGGATGAGTTGCTCGCAAAACTCAATTCTGAGGGCGTAAAATTCCTCTCAACGGGCGGCACACAGAAATTCATCGAATCTTTAGGCTATGATTGCAAAACTGTGGAGAGTATCACTTCTTATCCTTCTATTCTTGGCGGTAGAGTGAAGACTCTTCATCCTAAAATATTTGGAGGTATATTAGGTAGACGGGATAACGAGGGTGACCGTGAGCAGATGACTCAATATGAAATCCCTGAAATCGACCTCGTTATCGTTGACCTTTACCCATTTGAACAGACTGTTGCAATTGGTGCAAGCAAGACTGACATTATTGAGAAGATTGATATCGGTGGTATTTCTCTGATTCGTGCCGGTGCTAAAAACTTCAACGACGTGGTTATTGTTCCGAGCAAGGCTGAATATGGCATTTTGCTTGACATACTCAACAAGAAAGGTGCCCAGACTGACATTGAAGACCGTCAGATGCTTGCTACCCGTGCCTTTGGCGTTAGCAGCAACTACGATACGGCTATACACAACTGGTTCAATAGTTTATAACTCTACATAAAATTTGAAAAGCCACATTCGGCTTTAAGCCGCATACTCAGGCAAAATGAATTTTTAATTTTTAACTTTTAATTTTTAATTTGAAAAAATGGGATTTTTTTCATTTATTCAGGAGATTGCGATGGATCTCGGCACTGCCAACACCATCATTATCAGTGATGACGAGATTGTTGTTGACGAGCCTTCAGTTGTGGCATTAGACCGCCGCACCGACAAGATGATAGCCGTTGGTTCGGAAGCCAACAAGATGTACGAGAAAACACACGACAACATCCGTGCTATCCGACCTCTTCGTGATGGTGTGATTGCCGACTTCTCGGCTTGTGAACAGATGATGAGGGGACTCATTAAGATGGTTCACACAGGACACCACTTATTCTCTACTTCTCTTCGTATGGTTATCGGTGTCCCTTCCGGTTCTACCGAAGTTGAACTCCGTGCTGTCCGTGATTCTGCCGAGCATGCCAATGGGCGCGATGTTTACCTCATCTTTGAACCTATGGCTGCGGCTATTGGTATTGGTATCGATGTTGAGGCTCCTGACGGAAATATGATTGTCGACATAGGTGGTGGTACTACGGAGATTGCCGTTATTTCGCTTGCCGGTATAGTTTCCAACAACTCTATCCGCACGGCTGGTGATGACTTGACTAAGGAAATTCAGGAATATATGAGTCGACAGCACAATGTGAAAGTCAGCGAGCGTATGGCTGAACGTATCAAGATAAACATTGGTTCTGCTCTTACCGACCTCGGTGATGAGGCTCCAGAGGATTTTCTGGTTTATGGCCCGAACAAAATAACTGCTCTTCCTATGGAAGTTCCTGTTTGTTATCAGGAAATCGCTCACTGCATCGACCGCACAATTGTGAAAATTGAGAATGCTATCTTATCGGCCCTCGAGAATACCCCTCCTGAACTTTATGCTGACATTATTAAAAACGGTATTTACCTTACTGGTGGTGGTGCTTTGCTTAGAGGATTGGCTAAACGTCTCACTGACAAGATTCACATTCAGTTCCGAGTAGCCGATGACCCATTGCACAGCGTGGCTAAGGGTGCCGGTATCGCTTTGAAGAACATCGACCGCTTCCAGTTCCTGATGAGATAAGCATGAAGAACCTGCTGCTTTTTCTCACACGTTACAACCACTGTATTCTTTTCATTATTCTTGAAGTCGCCAGTTTTATTCTGATTTTCAGATTCAACAGTTATCAAGGCAGTGTGTTTTTCTCGTCTGCGAATGTCGTTGCGGGCAAGATATACGAGTGGGATTCGGCAGTAAGAACTTTCTTCACTATGTCTACGGCTAACAGGGAACTGAACGTCCGTAATCTTGAGTTGGAACAGATGGTGCGCTCTCTTACGGAACAGTTGGAGACAGTACAAAAGGGTGATTCCGCAACAGTAAAAGATGTGAGGTCTCAGGTCTCTGCTGAATACCGTCTCATCCCAGCAAAAGTGATTACCAACTCTCTCAACAAAAAAGACAACTTGATTACCATTAACAAGGGGGAAGCTGATGGCGTACGCCCTGATATGGGCGTGGCATGCGGCAATGGGGTTGTTGGAGTTGTCTACATGGCATCTCAACATTACTCTGTCGTAATCCCTATTCTCAATGCTAAATCGAATATAAGCGTAAGAATTAAGAACAGAGGGTATTACGGTTACCTTAGTTGGAATGGCGGCCTGTCGGATATCGCTTACGTTAATGACATCCCGAGATATGCTCGCTTCTATCGCGGTGCCGTTATTGAAACAAGTGGCTACTCATCTATCTTCCCTCCTGGGATTATAGTCGGGAAAATAGAAAAGGCTTTCAACTCGCACGATGGCCTTTCTTATAAACTCCAAATCCGTCTATCAACTGATTTCGGTAGTCTGCGTGACGTGTGTGTGATTGATAATTCCTCAATGGAGGAACGCATACAACTGTTGATGGCTGCCAAGGATTCTCTGAAAATAAAGACTAATGAGTAGGCGTACTTCCTAAACATTGCTGCATAATGTTTTTCAAATTATTCTTCACATACGTAGTTCTTGGCATTGTACAGGTTTTCGTGCTCAATCGCATCTCTCTATTGGGTTGTGCGACACCTTTTTTATATATCTACTTTATCTTACCTTTCAGGCGTAACTATCCAAAATGGATTATTATACTCTGCGGTTTTATAATGGGACTGTCTATGGACATTTTTACCAACACGCCTGGTGTAGCTGCAGCTTCTTCTACTTTACTCGCTTTCATTCAACCGTTTATTCTTAATCTCTTTGTCCAAAAGGATAGTGCTGATGATATGATGCCTACTATAAAGGTTCTTGGCTTGAGGAGATATATTTCTTATTCTCTTATTTGCGTTTTTATTTACTGTCTCATATTCTACTCCATTGAAACATTCAACTTCTTCAATTGGCAACAATGGTTGCTTGATATTGCGGGGAGTACGATTCTCACCGCCTTGCTTATCATCGTGATCGAGAATGTAAGAAAGAGATAGAGGTATTAAAATAATTAACTGCGGTTATGGGTAAGGAACAAGTTCTTGAAAACAGAAAATATATTATTGGCGGTGCTGCAGTGTTTATTGTTGTAGTTTACATAATCCGCCTCTTTACCTTGCAGATAATGAGCGACGACTACAAGAAAAACGCCGACAGTAACGCTTTCATGAAAAAAGTCGACTACCCTGCTCGTGGCGTTATCTCTGACCGTAATGGTGAGATTTTGGTTTACAACAAAAACTCTTACGACCTTACCGTAGTGATGAAAGAGGCGGAGAATCACCTCGATACTTTGGAGTTATGTCGTTTACTTGGCATTACTAAGGATTTCTTTATCGAAAGAATGAACGAGATAAAGGATTTATCTAAAAATCCTGGCTACTCAAGTTATACTCAACAAATCTTCATGACCCAACTTTCTGAGGTAACATTCAATATCTTTCAGGAAAAACAATACCGCTTCCCTGGCTTCGACGTACAGAGAAGAAGCATCCGGCAATATGCACGCCCATACGCTGCGCACGTTCTCGGTGACGTGGGCGAAGTGTCAAAATCTGATATCAAGGCTGACCCGTATTATCAGGCTGGCGACTATATTGGTAAATTGGGTGTTGAACGTTATTATGAGAAAGAGTTGAGAGGTGAGAAAGGTATTCAGATTATGCTCCGTGACGCACGTGGTAGAATTCAAGGTAATTACATGAACGGTGCTTTCGACCGCCGCCCTGTACCTGGGAAAGACTTAACACTCAGCATTGATATTGAACTACAAGCTCTCGGTGAACGATTGCTTGAGGGCAAAATAGGCAGTATCGTGGCAATAGAGCCTTCTACCGGCGAGGTGCTTTGCATGGTTTCTTCGCCTTCTTACGACCCTAATCTGATGACTGGCAAAAACCGTGGAAAGATGCAAATGGAACTGGCTCGCGACCCCTGGAAACCGCTCCTGAACCGCTCGATTATGGGTATGTACCCGCCTGGCTCTACTTTCAAGACTACACAAGGTCTTACTTACCTCACTGAGGGTATAATCACACCAACTACTATGTTCCCATGTTCTCACGGTTTCTACTGCAAGGGCTTACACGTAGGCTGTCATGGGCACGCTGCTCCTCTACCGATTGTCCCTGCTGTTGGTACTTCATGCAACGGCTTCTTTTGCTGGGGACTGTATTATATGTTGGGAAATAGGAAGAAATACAAGAATGTGCAGGAGGCTATGGATACTTGGCGTGACTATATGGTGAGCATGGGTTTCGGATATAAACTCGGTATCGACTTAATGGGTGAGAAAAGGGGCATGATTCCCAACTCTAAATATTATGACAAGGCGTATAAGGGCTCATGGAATGGACTTACCGTAATCAGTATTGCTATTGGTCAGGGTGAGGTATTGGCTACGCCTTTACAAATCGCTAATTTGTGTGCCACGATAGCTAACCGTGGATATTACATAACACCTCATGTTGTTAAGAATATAAAAGGTGAACCTCTCGATGAATCTTTTAAGGAGAAACATTACACTAAGGCTAACCGTGCTGCTTACGATCAGATTGTAGCTGGCATGCGCCGTGCTGTTACGGGAGGAACGTGCCGCAGTGCTGAACGCTACGACTATGAGGTGTGCGGAAAGACTGGTACGGCACAGAACCACGGTCGTGACCACTCCAGTTTCATGGGTTTTGCTCCTATGAACAACCCGAAAATTGCAGTAGCGGTATATGTGGAAAATGGCGGCTGGGGTGCTGACTATGGTGTTCCTATCGGTGCTCTTATTATGGAGAAATATATTAATGGCTCTCTTTCACCTGCCTCTGAAGAAAGGGCTGATATGTTCCAACACAAACGGATATCTTATGGACTCTCAGACAGATAAACAAGTTAGTGTCATTCGTTCTCTCGACTGGTGGACAATTGGTATATACTTAGCACTTCTCGTGTTCGGGTGGATTAGCGTGTGCGGTGCCAGCTTTAACTACGGTGATGTGAATATATTCAGTCTTGATACTCGCTCTGGCATGCAAATTGTCTGGATTGGCACGTCTTTAGTGATTGCACTTATTCTGCTGTTGCTTGATGAACGTATATTCAGCACTGTTGCGTATGTCGTTTATGCCGTCCTGATGCTACTTCTCGTAATAACGATTTTTTTCCACCATGAAGTAAAGGGTTCCAACTCCTGGCTATTTATCGGTCCTATTCATGTGCAACCAGCGGAGTTCGCTAAGTTTGCCACTGCCCTCGCTCTCGCAAAACTGATGAGCGCATACAATTATAATATGAACAACAATAAGGATATGTTTAAGGCTATCGGTATCGCCCTGCTGCCAATGTTGTTCATAGTGTTGCAGAATGAAACTGGTTGCGCCCTTGTATTCCTCGCATTTTTCCTTGTTTTCTATCGTGAGGGTATGACTGGTAGCGTGCTGTTTACGGGTATTTCTTTTGTTGTTTACTTTGTCGTCGGTGTCGGTTACAAGGATGTCTTGCTACTTGATACCACTACTTCCATTGGTGGCTTTGCGGTTTTGTTCCTTATTCATGCTTTGTCGGCTTGGCTTGTTTACTTATATTGTTACGACAAGAAAAAAGCTCTCTTAATTTTCGCCTGTGCATTCGGTATTACACTTTTGGCTTTTCTGTTCGCTGAATTTGTCATTCCTTTCAATATCATGTGGGCTCAGTTGGGTGTTAGTGTTGCTCTTGTGGGATACTTGCTATATCAACGTTTTGAAACACGCATAGATAGATATCTTTATATTATGGTGTTCACTTTGGCTTCTACGGCTTTCATTTATGCCACAGGACCAGTGATGAATAATGTTTTACAGGAACATCAACGTACTCGTGTGAATGTTCTCTTAGGAGTGGACAATGATATAATGAAAGAGGGGTACAACGTCAACCAAAGTAAGATTGCTATTGGTTCAGGTGGCTTGAAGGGCAAAGGCTTCCTCAACGGCACGCAGACAAAACTTAAATTCGTACCTGAACAAGACACTGACTTCATTTTCTGTACTGTCGGTGAGGAAGAAGGGTTTGTTGGCTCTGCTGCTGTCTTGTTGCTGTTCCTTGCCTTAATTCTACGACTTATTAAAATGTCTGAACGACAACCACTACGGTTCGGACGGGTATATGGCTATTGTGTTATGAGCGTTTACCTGTTTCATGTGTTCATCAATGTGGGAATGGTTCTTGGTCTCACTCCCGTTATCGGTATTCCTCTACCTTTCTTCAGTTATGGTGGCTCATCCCTTTGGGGCTTCACCATCCTCCTTTTCATCTTCCTCCGTATTGATGCGGGAAGAAACAAGGTCAGAGTCTAAATATCATGCCCACTCGTATAGCAATGTACATTAAGGCAAATTCCAAGTAATAAACGCAAGCAAAAATGAATTTTTAACTTTTAATTTTTAATTTGCATAATACCGCTGCTTTCTGATTTTTCCCATCCATTAACACTGTCAGTGGTTCTGCAAAACGAACATGTCTTATGTACTCTGTCTCATATATTGCTGGCATGGAATCGAGAATGTCCTTACGGTAAATTGGATGGGTATTTCGTGTCATAGAACTGTGCGTGTTTGAGGTGTCAATGGTAAGATACCCTACTCCGAATGATGTCAGGTTATGGAAGAAATGTGTGCCCTGAGACGGATCAACTGGATAGTTTGGCAACCGCAACTCAATGATTACACGTGCCGAACTGATATGTGGCCATTTCACGGGGATGCCAAGCCAAGAATCACTTGACCCCCACCTGCCTGGTCCACAAAGTATGTATGGTATGCCATCGGCAGTCATTTTCCTGTTCAGTTGCTCAACCTCCATTGCTATACGTGGATTGTTGGCGGCATTAAATGTCGGATCGGTCTTTACATATATCACATCTGTAATGTCATCTATTGTTCCGTTACCAAGCGATGATGCTGTTCTCACAAGACAGTCATCTTCGTCTAATGCATCTATATCCTGCGTTACTATCGCACTGTTGTCTGCCGTAGGACGTATTTGTAGTAAATAATATTCTCCTGAATAGTCGTCATTTACATTGCATGCAAACTCTATCTCCACGTTGTGCTTCATGGCATCGGTTGCCATACGCATAGTGTTGCGCAACAGTTCTGGCAATGGGAACAATTCGTATTTCAATAGTCCTGCAAATGATATCACTTTTCTCCCGCCCTCATAAATACCATCACGGATAACATTATCGTATGGGTCGTATGTTGACGCAATGGTTTTAAGCGCGCCGTCAATCTCTGCCTGCTTTACTTTCATCCTACGTATGTTAAACCCATCATCCGTTTTGAAGTCCTCATCAAGCGTATGTGTGTCTAATGCGTAATATATGGTTTGTGTCTGCTTGAGTGTCGTCTCCACATCTGATAGTTGTAATACTGACTTAGGATGATAGGGACTTACTCTCAATGCGACTCCTCCCTCAACAATGTATTTTCCCAAACCGAAAGCGAGTTCCACTACACCTTCTTCCGCTTTCTCGTCATTAATCGGATAATAGTTCAATGACCTCAACACTCCACTGACATTTGGATAATAATAATTACCATGCTGACGTCCTACTACCTCCTGCATAACAACTGCCATTTTCTCCTCATCAATTAGGTTTCCTGTTGCCGTCATATAGGCTTTCGATGCAGTGTAGAATACGGATGCATACACTCCTTTTATCGCAGCTGCCAACATGCGTAGCGTCTGCTGACGGTCTTGCATGTTTGGTATCATATATGTGGAATATACTCCTGCGAATGGCTGATAGTGGGAATCTTCCAACAAACTTGATGAGCGTATCGCTATCGGTGTGTCTATCGCATCAAAAAACGTGAGAAAGTCTTCTATAAAGAAATCCGGCAATTGTGCCTTCAAAAATGCCTTCAAAATGGTATCGTCGTCTGCCTGACTCAATGCTATCTCATACAGGTTGTTGTCCTCCATGAAACGGTCAAAGATGTCAGTGCATAGCACTACCGTCTTTGGTATCGTTACCTCTATCTTATCAGTCGGTGATATATTTTCATGCGTGTTCAATATATTGTCAAGAAAAGCAAGTCCTCTTCCCTTACCGCCCAATGAGCCTTCTCCTATCCTTGCGAAATGGGCGTATTTGTCAAACTTGGCACGGTCGAACACTGCCACAACTCCCCTGTTCTTTATCCTTCGGTACTCTACTATCGCATCAAAGATTATCCTACGGTGCTCGTCAACATCCTGCAACTTGTGCCACGTTATGTTCTTCAAAAACTCAGATACTGGAAATATGGCTCTCGCTGACAACCAACGGCTGACGTGATTGCGACTGACGTGGTATAGCATGGAGTCGTATGGTATGTCGAATACGCTGTCCTGTAACTCTTTCAACGTTCTTACTCTTGCCACTTCCTCATGTGTCTTAGGATCTCTGAATATAAAGTCTCCAAAACCGAAATGCTCTTCCATAACTTGTCTGAGGTCAAGACTCATAGTCTTGGAGTTCTTGTCAACAAAATGGAATCCGCCTTTCTTTGCCCTCTCTGAATTGGACGACTCACTCGACTGCAATATCAATGGTATGTACTCATCGTTTGCTCGTATCTCTGAAAGCAGTTCAATTCCTGCATCTTGATTGTGCTTACCGTTACGGTTAAAACTGCAGTCACTGATTACGCCAAGTATATGGTTCTGGTATTGATGGTAGAGTTCTATCGCTTCTTCATAATTGCGGGCGAAAGCCACTTTTGGTCTTCCCCTCATCCTCAACATCTCGTTGTGGGGATTTAGTGCCTCTTTCACAAAGTTGTTGCTCTGTTTTAGTATAAACGAATATAGAGCTGGCAACAATGATGAAGAAAAACGAATACTGTCTTCTACTAAGAGTATCATCTGCACACCGCCCTCTAATATATCGTTGCGCATGTTCATCTTGTCTTCTATCAATTTTATGATTGACAAAACCAAGTTTACGTCTCCCATCCAACAGAATACGTAATCAAAAAGACTGAGGTCTTCGTTCTCCATACGGCGAGTGATACCGTGTGAGTATGGCGTAAGTACCACGCATGGCAAATGTGGATAGTCTTTTTTCACTCCTCGCGCAATGTCAAACGCATCGTTGTCGGCATTTCCCGGCATACAGATTATAAGGTCGTAATGATACTGCCTCAACTTCATATATGCCTCCTCCAAACTACTCACTTGCGTGAATGTCGGGGGATAAAACATTCCCAACATGGCGTACTCATTGAAAACTCGTTCTTCAACCCTTCCATCATCGTTCAATATGAATGCGTCGTATGGGTTGGCGACAATCAGTACATCGCATATTCGCATTGTCATAAGATTCTTGAATGTCACGTCCTTTAAATAGAACGTACTCCACTCTTTCATCGCACCTGTCCTTGTCGTCATAACTAAAATAGGTTTTTAATTTCTTTTCTTTTGTTGCAAAGGTAACTAAAAAAGTTGTAATACCACCTTTTTGGGAAACTTATTGCAAATTCATCTTTCATCACAATTA